>CBDTUH010000101.1:0-10495 GCA_965363375.1 uncultured bacterium | reverse complement strand
AAGCAGGCCGAAGAAATACTGCGCCAGAGCGAGGAGCGCTACCGCATGCTGGTAGAGCAGGTAACCGACTACGGCATTTTTATGCTCGACGAAAAAGGCCGCATCATCAGCTGGAATGAAGGCGCCAAGAACATAAAAGGATACACCGAGGCCGAAATACTGGGCAAGTACTTTACCATTTTTTATCCTGAAGAAGACATTATAAGCGGCAAGCCCGCCATGGAGTTAAAGCATGCCCGCGCCCATGGCAAATACGAGGAGGAAGGCTGGCGCCTGCGCAAAGACGGCACCCGATTTTGGGCCAACGTAGTTATTACGGCAGTATACAACCCCGAAGGCACGCTGATGGGTTTTTCGAAAGTAACGCGCGACCTTACCGAAAGAAAAAAATCGGAAAAGGCCCTGGCCGACAGCTACGAAGTGTACCGCCGCCTCACCGAAGAATTGAAAGTAACCAACGCTGAACTGTCGTACGCCAACGAAGAGCTGGAGCAGTTTACCTCCATTGTATCGCACGACCTGCAAGAGCCCGTGCGCACCACCAAAAGTTTTTTGCAGCTGATAGAGCGCAAACTGCCAGAAAATACGGCGCCGGAAGTAAGAACCTATGTGGGCAAATCCATTGCGGCCGTTAACCGCATGCGTCAGCTGATACAAAACCTGCTGCAGTACTCGCATCTGGCGCGCACCGAAATCAGTTTTGATGAAGTGGAAGTGGATGAAATGGTAACCGAAACCCTGCAAAATCTGAAATCTTCTGTAGACCTGAGCCGCGCCGATATTGTGGTTGAAAACAGCGTGGACACCGTGCAGGGCGACCGCGTGCAGCTGGGTCAGCTGCTGCAAAACCTGATAAGCAATGCGCTGAAGTTTACCAATGCACAAAGCCCCCGCGTGGTCATCCGCAGCAGCCGTAGCAATGGTTCTGTACAGTTTTCGGTAGCCGACAACGGTATTGGCATTCACCCGTCCGACATTGGTAAGGTGTTCGAAATTTTCAGAAGGCTGCACACCCAAAAATCTTATCCGGGCACAGGCATTGGCCTGGCCATCTGCAAAAAAATAGTGGACCGTCATCATGGCCGCATCTGGCTGGAGTCGGAACCCGGCAATGGCACTACTTTTTATTTTACCCTTAATGATAAACCCAACGAGAGTTGATGATGAAAAAATACAATATCGTAATAGTGGAAAACGACGAAGACGAACAGTTGTTTATGAAGGAAGGTTTTGATGCAGCCGGCCTGTTTCATATTGTAGCGCAGCTACGCAACGGCGATACCTTGCTGGAGTGGCTGCAGCGTCACAATGGATCTTTACCCGATCTGGTGCTGTCCGACCTGAACATGCCCGGCAAAAACGGTTATGATATTTTAGATGAGCTAAAGGCCAACCCCGTTTATGCGCACCTGCCCATCATTATCACCTCTACCTCTTCTGCCCAGTCCATTATTGACAAATGCATGCAGAAAGGCGCTGCCGAGTACATGGTAAAGCCCGACACCTTTGTAGAGTACGAGCCCTTTGTAAAAAAGCTGCATGAGATAGTTGTGGACAAACAGTTGGTTAAATGAGGGGAGCAGTTGAAAAATTTAAAAGGAAAAAGAGACGTTTGAAGGTTTAGTTGATAAGTTCATTTGTTGATTAGTGGCTTAAGGAAAAAGAGACGTTTTAGAGAATGAAAAATTCAGAGCTGTAGAAAATTACAAAAGGAAATAGAGACGTTTCACCAATCAGCCAACTTAACTATCCGATTAACATAACGCCACTAAATCATAAAAGAACAAAAGCCGGCCAATGCCGGCTCTTTTTTTATGGTTATGTGCAAAAGCAAAAAGAAAGGTTTTAAAAAATTACAGTTGTCTTTTGTATTTGGCCCACACATCGGTATCGGCCAGCTGATGGCCCAGGGCTTCGTTTTCTTTTTTAGGTAGCACAATGGCGGGCGCATTGCCGCTCACCACGGTTTTGGCAAACAGCCCCTTTAGCGCGCCTGTAATAAAAAGCACGCGCTGCGCCGTAGCGCTAAACTTGTACTCGCTCACCGTGTCTTCGTGCCGAAGCTTGTAGTGGCTGTCGTCAATCAGTATAATATCGTGGTTTATTTTACCGGCCTTTTGCACTTCGTATACGCCGGGGGGCAGGCTGCTTACCTTGCTGTTTTGAGCATGGGTAAAAGTGGCTGCCATTAATAATGTACAGAGTAGAAAAAATTTCATAGGCCCAAGGGTTTGTTCTGTATCTAAGTTACATTATTCGTACCAAACAGCCAATCGTAGAACTACGCAACAACTTGCAACAGTAAAAAACACTTAAACGGCACTAAGGGAAATGGTGAATTGAAAAGCAATGAAAAGCTTAAAAGGAAAAAGAGACGTTTTGAAATAATTAATAATTAATAATTAAGAATGGCTTTGATTAAAACATGCATTATTGATATTTCAAGCCAAAAGGGAAACGAGACGTTTTTGATTATCCATATTTTTGTTTCATATAATTTAGAAGATCAAGAATATGTTGTTGAGTATGACTATTAAAAATTAACTGAAAAAACCAAAGTCCGTCTGCTACACTATTATTCTCAATTCGCCACTTTATTTCTAATAAATCATATACAATATCTGTCAGGTCATCAATGGCATCACCTATGCCATACGCTTCGAAATTGTAAAGGTCATCAAAATCCAGTACAGTTCTATAAAGCCCAAATTCTTTAAAGTTGGCCTCTACATTTTTTCTGATTTCCGGTAAGGTTGATTTATCAAAATCTGGATATGCATTTCCGTCAAACTCGAAACTTATATCAAAATATAAGCTATAGAATTTAACCAGGTGTTTTTCCAGAACTTTTTCTTTGTTTACAACATCCAGATTGGGATAAAGCCCAAACCTTACGATATTATTTATTGCTTCTTTTAATTCTGTCATTATCGGTATTGTTCTCATTCACCATTCACTAATCCTCACTCGTAATTCTGGTAAAGCGCATACAGCACCTTGCGGTCGGCATCGGTCAGTTGCTTACTTTCCTGCTGCACATATTTGCGTTTAAAAGCACCAATGGCGGCGGCGCTATCGCGTACATCATAACCAATTACGCGCAGGGCCTGCAGGCTGTTGAAGTTGTCGGGTACTGTTATGTTTGTTGTATCGGCATACCACAATCCAAAGCCCCTTTGAGCCAGGCTTTTCCAATTGAAATTGATGTTGGGGTCTACCTTGCGCGTGGGTGCCATATCGGAGTGGGCAATAAAGTTGGCAGCCGGAATGCCATGCCTTTTCTTGAGCGTATCCAGCAATACCATTAAGCTATTCATTTGCGCATCGGCAAAAGGTTCAAAGCCATTATTATCCAGCTCAATACCAATGGAAGCGGAGTTTATATCAGTGATATTTCCCCAGCGGCCAACACCCCCATGCCAGGCGCGCAGGTAATCATTAAGCATATGGTGCACGGTGCCGTCTTTACAAATTACATAATGCGCGCTTACCGAGGTGCGCGGCAGCGTAAAGGTTTTCAGTGTTTGGTCGCAGCTGTTCTGTGCGGTATGGTGTATCACTACCAGATTGGGCTTGCGCATGTTAAAGTTGGTAGTGCCCACCCAGTAAGGCGGTGGTGCAATGGCCGTGGCCGGCTGTGTACGCAGGGCTTTGGCATAGGCTTTCACTTGCTTTTTATACGCCTTGTTGGTATGGGTATAAGCATGTCGGTTGCAGGCGGCAAGGGTAATAATGGCAACAACGGAAAAGAAAAGTATACGTTTCATAGCTGATTTGTAGAGACGGAAAAGTACGCAACATTTAAATACCTCTACAAAAACAGGGTAAAGATTATGGGCCAATTTTTGTGGCTTATTGCCCGAATCATTAAAACAATTGAACTATGGCAAAAGATATCAAAGGAAAAAAAGTAGCCATTCTTACCGAGCATGGATTTGAAGAAGTAGAGCTGACCAGCCCAAAGAAAGCACTGGAAGAAGCAGGCGCCATTGTGCACATTGTATCGGCGCAAAGCGGCAAAGTAAAGGCATGGGATAAGGACCACTGGAGCATTGAGCTGCCGGTAGATGTGGCGCTGAAAGAAGCCAACCCTTACGACTACGATGCACTGGTAATACCCGGCGGCGTGCTTAACCCCGACAGCATGCGCGAGCAAAAAGAATACGTAGCCTTTGCACAGCATTTTCTGGAGCAGGGAAAGCCGCTGGCTTCCATTTGCCACGGCCCGCAGCTGCTGATAGAAACCGGCATGATATCCAACCGCACGCTTACCTCTTACCCCTCCGTAAAAACCGACCTGATGAACGCCGGCGCCAACTGGGAAGATAAAGAAGTGGTGGTGGACAATGGCCTGGTAACCAGCCGCAGCCCGAAGGATTTGGATGCCTTCAACAAAAAAATGCTGGAAGAAATAGGCGAAGGCAAGCATGCCACTACCGGCCAGTTCACACACGCCGATGGCCGCACCGGCATGGCTTAAAACTTCTGAAATCCCTTTTAATAAAAGCTGCTCCATTGGAGTGGCTTTTTTGTTTTTTGTAACCGGCTTTTATATATCAATTCAGCTTTGGTTGCGTCGCACACTTATACGGCTTTATCGCTATTGGTCAAAAGGAAAAGGAGACGTTTTATAGTAATGCAAACTGAGAAATTCAGAATGTAAAAGAAATAGAAACACGTTTGGAGAAGCGTGGAGTGTTAAGATGTTTAAAAGGGAAAAGAGACGTTTTGCATACATAATTTTTTCTGCAGGTTGATACTGCCAGATATTCAATTCATCAATTCTTTTTTTCAGTACATAACAACGCCTGTTTATTTGGTGGCCGATGCATGTAACCTTGCAACTTTATGTAAGGTCCTATAACACGGTATCAACCATTAACCAATTAAACCAAAACTAAAAATGAAAAAGATTTTTCTACTGGCTGTTACAGCCATGGTATTATTTGTCGCTCCGGGTTGCGAAAAAGATACAGCCAGCATTAAAGACATCAATACGCCCCGCACCAGTTCTGTGCCCGACGAGCTGGTAGGCCGCTGGGCCATTGTAGGCATCTCCGGCAGCACAGTATACGATATTCCTGCCGGCAGCACGCACAATACCAGCGAGTATTTTTTAGGTTTTAAAATCAACAAAGACGGCACCACGCAGGAAGACGGCTATATCTCTGTTTACCAGTACGGCGTTTCCACCTGGACCAAATGGACTGCTTACGGCACCGTGCAAATTGATGGCAGCAAGATTGCTTTTCACCGGGCACATGGGGGCTACACCAGCAGCCGTAATAGCGCCACCACAAAGTTTGGCCCAGCAGAACCCTATCCTAACAAAACCCTTGCATTTGAAGAATTTGAAATTGGCCACAACAGCCGCGGCGAGCTGGCCCTGTTTTTACTGGATGACGATGGTGATGTGCACACCTACGTAAAACAATAAGCAATCGCCTGTAAGTAACAGCTACATGTTATTTAATCGCATTTATACGATGATAAGTTGTAAAAATAAAATGCCGCTTGCATCAGCAGGCGGCATTTTCAAAACGTATCAAAATCCTTTTGGCGTTACGCCGGAATCATATCTTTCGATTCTTCGCGTTCCCAAAAGCGGTGTTGCTTGATGGCGTTGATAAATGCTGTGGCTGCAGCTTTGGCATCGCCGCCATCGCGCGTGGTTACCACACCTTTGTCAGCCGATGTTTTGTCAGACACCGTCAGGCCCGGCAGCTGGCAGGCTTCCAGCACCTCCACAGCTTCGCCAATGGCCGCAATGGGTTTGCAGTGCTTGTAAGCTTCGCGCACAAAGTGCAGTGCCTTACCCATATCTTTTAATTTATCAACCGACTCCCTGCCGCCCGGTATCAGCAGCGCATCGTACATTACCGAGCCTGTAGTAATGTGTGTTTTATCGGTCTTTACTTCTTTGCCTTTGGCCGCTTTGCGCATGCCATGCATTTTCGATATTACCTCGCACATGGCGCCTTCCGCTTCCAGCGCTTTTTTAATGGTGGCCAGTGCATTGCCGTCAAAACCATCTTCAACCAGCACGCCTATTTTGCGGCCCTTAATGGTATCCATGGCCGTGTTCAGCTGGCTTAGTGCTCCTGATGTTTCTACCTTGCGCTTGCCTTCATTCATTTTAAGTGGTTGTGCATCGCTGATGTTGGGCACTTCCACGCCAATACCTTCCGCTACTTTTTGCGCCAGTTCGCGGTCTACCCGCGCAATGTGGCCCAGCATGCGTTCGCGTATATATTCGGTTTCTACCTTTCCCAGTTCAAAATGAAAAGCTTCTACAATATGCCTTTTTTCTGGTTCGCTCATGCTGTTGTAAAACAGGCGCGCCTGCGTGTAGTGGTCGCCAAAGCTTTCGCTGCGCTGCTTTATTTTATGGCCATCCACTTTTTCGGCATAATGTGTAAAAGCGCCCATGTCGGCACCGGCGGCAAAGGGACAGCCACCACCCAGCGAGTTGGGCGAGTAGTTTACCTTGCGCCTTAAATTGTTTTGCCGCATAAAACCATCCTGCTGGTTATTTACCACCGGCACGTGCGGACGGTTGATGGGTATTTCGGCAAAGTTGGGCCCGCCCAGGCGGGTAAGCTGCGTATCTACATAAGAAAAAAGGCGGCCCTGCAACAGCGGATCGTTGGTAAAATCGATACCCGGCACCACATGGCCGGGGTGAAAGGCAACCTGCTCTGTTTCCTGAAAGAAATTGTCGGGATTGCGGTTGAGTGTCATCTTGCCGATGCGCCGCACGGGCACCAGTTCTTCGGGCCATATTTTGGTGGCATCCAGTATGTCAAAATCAAAGTCAAATTCTTCATCTTCAGCTATAATTTGTACGCCTAATTCAAACTCCGGAAATTTGCCCATTTCAATACTTTCCCATAGGTCTTTGCGGTTAAAGTCGGGATCTTTGCCGGCAATTTTTTGCGTTTCGTCCCAGGTAAGTGAATGCACGCCCTGCGCTGCCGGCTTCCAGTGAAATTTTACAAAATGGCCTATGCCCTTTTCGTTTACCAGGCGGAACGTGTGCACACCAAAGCCCTCCATCATGGCATAGCTGCGCGGCAGCGCGCGGTCGCTGATCACCCACATAATCATATGTATACTTTCGGGTGTCAGCGAAATAAAATCCCAGAAGTTATCGTGAGCGGCGGAGGCTTGCGGCATTTCGTGGTGCGGCTGTGGCTTGATGGAGTGCACCAGGTCGGGGAATTTAATGGCATCTTGTATAAAGAATACCGGCATGTTGTTGCCTACCAGGTCGTAATTACCTTCTGTTGTATAAAACTTGGTAGCAAAACCGCGCACATCGCGCACCGTATCGGCAGAGCCGCGGAAACCTACTACCGTGGAAAAACGCGTGAATGTAGGTGTTTCCAGCGATGGGTCGGTCAGAAATTTAGCACGGGTATACTGCTTCATGCTGTCGTCGTACACTTTAAATACGCCGTGTGCTGCCGAGCCGCGCGCATGCACCACGCGCTCGGGTATGCGCTCGTGGTCAAAGTGCGTCATCTTTTCCCTAAAATGAAAGTCTTCCATCAGCGTGCCGCCGCGGATGCCTGCTTTCAGAGAGTTGTCGTTGTCGGCAATTTTAACGCCCTGGTTGGTGGTCAGGTGCTGGTTGTTCTCTGTGCTTTCTGTTTTCGATTTTTTAGCCATGCGTTGTTTGTTTGTTGAATAAAAACGATGGCAGAAGTGGATGGGGCTTATTTAAAAATACAAAAAAATCGGTAAACTGGTTTTGTTGAATTGTATAATCTTTTTAAGGGCTTTTTGGTTAAACACAGGTGTGGCCTGTATGTGAAACTATTAAAGTAGTGATGATATAGTTAGATTGTATATCGTAAATATACGATGATAGTTTGATAAAATAGAAAAGCCACCTGCAGCAGGTGGCTTTCATTATTAAAACGTTTGTTTTTACTTTTAGCTCTGTGGCGTTTCCAGCAGCTTAAAGAACTGGTCCAGTTGCGGCAGTATGACGATGCGCGTGCGGCGATTGGCAGCTTTGCCTTCAGCGGTTTCGTTGCCGGCAACAGGCATGTACTCGCTGCGGCCACCGGCGGTCATGCGGCGCGGATCGATGTTGAAGCGGTTTTGCAGAATGCGGGTAACAGCAGTTGCGCGCTTGGTGCTCAGGTCCCAGTTGTCTACTATGCAATTGTTTTTAATGGGCACATTATCGGTGTGGCCTTCTACCAAAAATTCAATATCAGGCTTGTTGTTCAGCACCTGTGCCACTTTGCCCAGCACTTCCATAGCACGGTCGTTTACGTCGTAGCTGCCGCTTCTGAACAGCAGCTTGTCTGATATGGAAATAAAGATGGCGCTTTTCTCTACTTTAATTTCAATGTCGGTATCGTTGATGTCGCTCAGCGCGCTTTTCAGGTTCATTACCAGGGCCATGTTCAGGCTGTCTTTGCGGGCCATGGCGCGCTGCAGGTCTTGTATGTAGGCATCTTTAGAGCCGATGTTTTCCATTGATTTTTTGATGCTCTCGGCTTGCGCACTTGATATTACGGAAAGGTCTTTCAGCTGATTGATCATCGTAGCATTACTTTCCTTCATCAGCTCTGCCTGGTTTTTACTGTTGCGCAGGTCGGCTTCCAGCTGGGCACGCAGGCGGGCATTGGCTTCTTCTTCTTCGCGGCATTTTTTCAGGTCGTTCTGCACCTGCACATAATAATCGTTCAGCCTTGCATATTTATCCTGTTCTTCTTTCAGCTTTTTAGTACTTACACAGGAACTTAATAAACCGGCTGCTGCTACAGCCACAAGTACGTTTGTAAATTTCATGTCATTGAATGTTGGTTATAAATGATACTTTCCTATAACAGTCTGATTGGTTACAATACGGTCAAAGGTAATGGTCGTAAGGGTTCAAAATAAAGGTGCAGGTACTGCAAAGCTTAATAAATTCTTAAAGAATCATGAATGCAAATGGTAATTAGCAACGTGCTGCAGCCACATGGCACCTTATTATCAGGTGCATGAAAGTATTGAACTTTTTTGAAACAGGCGCAAACTGTTGCAGAA
Organism: uncultured bacterium; assembly: GCA_965363375.1. Classification (GTDB taxonomy): domain Bacteria; phylum Bacteroidota; class Bacteroidia; order Chitinophagales; family Chitinophagaceae; genus Flavisolibacter. The sequence continues at coordinate 1,447 of CBDTUH010000101.1, read as the reverse complement.
TGGTTTTACTTTGTATGAAAACAAAAAGCAATGCGTGTATTTCTTTTTGCGCTGGTTTTTTTTCTGACTGCTAATGCACATGCGCAAACAAAAGCCGACATAAAAGACCTGCATTTTTTAAAAGGTGTGTGGCAAACGCAGCACGAGTGGGGCGATATGGAAGAAGCCTGGAGCGCACCGGAAGGCAACAGTATGATGGGCGCTTTTCGCTGTGTAAAAGATGGTAAGGTTATTTTTTACGAGTTTATGGCGATAGAGCAAAAAGATACGGTGCCTGTGTTGTACCTGCGGCACTTTAGTCCCGGCAGCATTGCCTGGGAAGATAAGGAAGCACCCGGCCTGTACCCACTCACAAAGCTGGAGCCGGGCAAGGCGCAATTTCATAAATCGGACGGGCGCGTGGTGCTTACGTTTACACGCACAGCACCTACAAGCCTGCAGATAGTGCTGGAAAGCGCCAACAAAGAAGGCAAGTGGGAAACCACCGAGTTCAATTACAAATTAAAAGAATAAAAGGGGTTTAGCTTTTGGCGGCGTCTTCCTCCATTTTAGTGCCTACTACATAGCCCAGCACCGCGCCGCCAACTGCACCAATGGCGAGATAAACATAGTTGCCGCCCGCGGCAAAGAAAGCAATGAGCAGGCCAAACACCGCAAACAAAACAGCCCAGAACATATTGCCTTTTACGCGCTGCCGCGCCGGAATGTTGCTAGTAGATTTTGGCTGATTGTGTTCTTTGCGTTTATGATTTTGTGCCATAGCAATTCGTTTGCGGTAAGGTAATAAAAAGTTGACAGATGAAAAATGACAGGAAGGTAAAAACGTCTCTTTTTCCTTTTGAGAAGTTCATGGTTCATAGCGAACAGCCTAATGCATTTTGGTATTGGTTTCACGTTTGACCTCTCGCGTGTCATGCTCTTCAAAACGTCTGTTTTTCCTTTTAATAACTTGACACCAGCTATTAGTACCTTGATGTACCGTTCCTTGCGACGCTCCGTTTTGGCTGCAGTAAGCGCATGGTCAAAACGTATCTTTTCCCTTTTAAAATTGAGCATTGAACATTGAGCATTGAACATTCTCTTTAATTTATCATTCATCTGTTTCTTGTTCCTGGTTCGTTCTTCAAAACGTCTGATTTTCCTTTTGGTACCAAACTTTTTTTTCTACTCTTTCCCTTTGCGGTAATTTCGCCACCTTATGGAACGTGCAAAAGAAATCGTTGTAAGCGGCATCAGGCCCACCGGCAACCTGCACCTGGGCAACTACTTTGGCGCCATGCGCAATTATGTGCGCATGCAGCAGGATTATGAATGTTATTTTTTTGTGGCCGACTGGCACTCTCTCACCACGCACCCCGATACGGCGGCCCTGCGCGGCTCGGTGCTGGATGCCCTTTCGGAAAATATTGCAGCTGGGCTGGACCCCGAAAAGTGCGCCATCTTCCGC
>CBDTUH010000100.1:0-10504 GCA_965363375.1 uncultured bacterium | reverse complement strand
TTTTGTAGCACCCTGGCCGCCATAAAAGTAATCGGTATAATCGCCCTGCAGTTCTCCGTTTTCATAGGTTTTAACATAGCTGGTAGTGCCATCAAAAAAATATCCTTTGTACACACCGTGGTATTCACCTTTAACATAAGCACCTTCCATGCTGGTTTTGCCATTGAAGTGCACATATCGAAGGGTGCCGTTACCATTTACAAAATGGCTGCTGTGTATTTTATTGCCAAGGCTGTCATATTGATGCACTGCTTTCAGCCAGCCGTTTTCATACACTTCTTCATCATCTAATCTGCCATCAGGAAAAAAAGTTTCTTTAACGCCGGTTATCTCATCATCCAGGTAGGTAGTGCGGGAAGTCATTTTACCTTTTTCATTAAAATTCACCCAATCGTCATTCAGTACATCAGCATCATACCAGCCATACGATTTGAGCGTGCCGTTCATGTGATAGTAGGTAATCAAGCCATTCTTTTCATCGCTGGCATAATTAATCTCAAAAGATTTTTTACCATTGGGATGAAAACCAACCGAGATACCATGCAATTTCCCTTTTTGATACTGATTGGTTTCTTTTGTTTTGCCTGAAGTATAATAGTAGGTATCGCTGTTTATCTTTTCTGCAGCATCGTTATAAGTGATTATAGATGTTTTAAAACCTTCAGGATTGTAATTGGTTACTTGAATCTGTCCCCTTTGACTTTCTGACCTGCTGATCTCCCGGCCTGATTTGTCAAAATAACGTACCTGTTTTAGAACATCTTTATCAAAATCAAAAATTGAATAAAGCTTTCCGTCATCATCAAAGTATTCTGCAGCGCCCTGAACTTTTCCTTTGCTGTATTTTGCTTTTTGCACCAAAATGCGGCCGTTGTTATATTCCAGCTCTTCGCCATCCAGTTTGTCGGTTATAAAAGTCTGGGTTCGCTTTACCTTCCCGTTTATGTGATAGCTGGTAGCCGCGCCCTCTAATAGCCCATTGATGTAGGTTGCCGAAAAACTAAGTTGACCATTATTGTAAAATGTCTGGTAGCTACCATTCAACTTTCCATTGCTGTAATGTGCAACTACTTCCGGCTGTCCATTTTTGTAAAAACTCCTGTAAACTCCATCAAAAGCATCGTCTTTTACCTGTGCTTCCACTCTTTTTTTACCGTTGCTGTAATACCTTATTTGTGTGCCATTTTCTTTACCATCCTTATACTGTAGGGTAGAAAAAGGATGGCCGATGGCATAAAATGATTTTTTATCACCCTGAAGCTGGTCATTCTTGTAATAAGCCTGTCCGGTAACAATTCCTTTGCTGTTGTAAAGAATGTCTTCGCCGGTTTGTTTGCCAGATGTCCACTTGTCTACACCGCCTAATACGCCATTGGCATAATAATATTTCCAAGTGCCTTCTTTTTCGCCTTTCTCATCAAAACGACCGTTTGATTTTAAATTACCGTTAGAAAAATAAAACTCCCATGGCCCTACCAGTTCTTCTTTACTATCCAATCTTCCTTTGCCTACCAGTTCGCCATTACTGAAGTGATAAAGATTTTCTGCAGCTGTTCTTTTGGTAAGGTTTAACTCGCGGGTTTGGCGAATAGCATTCAGGTAATCACCAATAAATGATGTTGTCGATTTAATGGTTTTCTCGTTTTTTTTGTTGTAACGGTTTATTGGTTCCAGGTTTATATTTGAAAGCGCATAAAAAATAACGGGTTCAAATAATTTTTTGGACCACAGGTCGGCAAACAAGGGCACATAATACTGCATCCAGAAGTTGTTGCTGCCTGACTGGTACTGAACTTTCTCCAACACAACCTGCAACTGGCGAACAATGGGGTCGTCAAGATCGGCCTGTACTTTGTACCCCTTATCCAGGGCTATTTTTGATAGCAATATGGTTTGTGCTGTATTGAAAGCCGGGTCGACAGGTTTCGTTTGATAAGCTTTTACTTCTTCCGTATTCTTGGCAATATTATCCAACAGGTTGATGGCATTTTTATAATGAATGCCGGAAGGACTCACCAGCAGGTAAGTAAGCAGCGAGTACATGGCAGGCACCATTTGACCCTGCTGTACGGCGCATTGTGCCAGCCTGAAATGAGCGCTGGAGTAGTATGGATTCTTTATCAAAAGCGTTTTGAAAATTTCCGAACCTTCATTTATTTTCTTTTGCCGCATGTAGGTTACCCCTTTGTTAAACCAGATATCGCTGGCGTTGGGGTATTTTTTAAGTGTCGAATCATATATATGCATGGCTCTACTGCTGTTGCCCATATCATCGTTGATGGTACCGTAGGCAAGGAGCAGGCGCAGCTCATAATCCAAATTACCAAGCGCAAGGGCTGCTTCGCAGGTTTTTAAAGCATCGATATATGCGGTATCTTCCAGGTGGGTCAATACAGTTTCGTAAAGACTTTTTACATAATTGGTATCGTTGCGGGGCACCTGCCGGTATTTGCTTACGGCTTCTTTATATTTACCGCTGTTATGAAGCTGATTGCCTTCTTCTATCAGGTTTGCAGAGTTGATTCGCTGCGGCACCTGTGCACAAATGGAGAAAAGAAAAAAGGTGCACAGGACACCCAACAATGTTTTTTTCATAAGAGTATTGTTAGTTTTGATCGGGGTGCTAATATAGTGAAAAGTAGAAAAGAACGTATGAATCATTATTAACTAGTGTTCATAATTAAACACGATAAGTATTTAATATTAAAAGCGGATAAAATTGATCACTGAAAATATTTCATTAAAGCATTATAATACTTTCTGCATTGATGCCCTTGCCAGGGCCTTTGCCACATTTACTTCGGTTGAAGAACTGGAAGAAATATTAAACGCTGATAACAATTTTACAAACAGACTGATTTTGGGCGGGGGTAGTAATATATTATTGACGAAAGATTTTGACGGGCTGGTACTGAAAAACGAGGTAAAAGGAATAGAAGTGGTAGATGAAGATGCCGACCATTTTTATGTAAAAGCTGGTGCGGGAGAGGTGTGGCACCATTTTGTGCTGCATTGTCTGGCGAATGAATACGCCGGTGTGGAAAATCTTTCGCTGATTCCTGGAAATGTTGGTGCATCTCCCATGCAGAATATCGGGGCTTATGGTGTGGAAATTAAAGATGTTTTTCACGAGTTGCAAGCCTACCATGTAAAAGACAAAGCTGTACAAATTTTCAGTTCGAAAGATTGTCAATTTGGCTACCGTGAAAGTGTCTTTAAAAATATTTACAAAGGTCAGTTTGTCATTCTTTCCGTTACTTACAAATTGTATAAAAAACCTAAGTTCAACACTTCTTACGGCGCCATTCAGCAGGAGCTGGAAAACATGGGTGTGAAAGACCTTGGCATACAAGCTATTTCTCAGGCGGTGATCAATATACGTTCTTCAAAACTGCCCGACTGGAAATTGATCGGCAATGCCGGTTCTTTTTTTAAAAACCCAACTATCAGCAATGCGCAGGCGCAAAAGCTAAAAGAGACGTTTCCTAAAATGGTTTCATTTCCTTTTGGTGAAGAACAAACCAAACTGGCTGCCGGTTGGCTGATTGAGCAATGCGGCTGGAAAGGCTTTCGTAAAGGTGATGCAGGCTGCTACGACAAACAGGCACTGGTGCTGGTAAATTATGGAAGCGCTAAAGGTGCAGACATTTATGCGTTGAGCGAAGAAATCGTACAATCCGTTCAGCAGAAATTTGGTGTTACGCTGGAGCGTGAAGTGAATATTATTTGAGTAAAAAATAAGATAAAGTCAAAAGGAAAAAGAGACGTTTTGATTTGCGATATAGGATTTGAAATTTATAGCACGAAACGTCTCTTTTTCCTTTTGACTTTTGATTTATTTCAGGCTATTCTTGTGGAGAATACTATACTTATAAACGTCTCGTTTTCCTTTTAACCACAGTTGCCGGTTTCCTATCACAAAACACATTTAAATAATATTTAGCAGCGACAATGTTGTATAATGAATGACACGTTTTTATTTTGAGGTCACTAACTGCTTTTAAAAATGCGATCTCTATTATTACTTTTCTTTCTTACTTTTTCACTGCAGCTATTGGCACAACGCCAGCCCGGTGACAAACGTTTTTCGTCAAAGGCGCAACAGGTTTTTGTAGAAGCGCTTGGGCCTGGTTTGTTATATTCTATCAATTACGATCAGCGGCTGGCAAAAAAGGAAACCGGTTTTGGTATTCGCATCGGCGCATCGCGCTACAAAGGCTATGATGATCGTTACCATTCAACAGTGCCGGTTCAGTTGAATTATCTTTTTGGTGCACCAGGCCGTTATATTGAGCTCGGCATCGGCACTACCTATGGAGGTGCAAAGCAAGATGATAACCAGGTTACCGGAGATTTTATCGGCACTGCCACTATTGGTTACCGGCGGCAGCCCTTCCAAACAAAAGGGCTAACCTGGCGGCTAGCCCTTACTCCTTTATTTGTTTTTGAGCCTCAAAAGCTACGTGTTTTGCCCTGGGCTGGCGGCAGCATTGGCTTCAGGTTTTAGCGGTAGTCTTCCTCCTCGTCTTCATCATCAAAAGCGCTGGTTTGTATGTTCAGCATGCTGCCCATCAGGTCTTTAAATTCAATACCGCGCTCTACCAGTTTTTTGCTGATCAGCGAGTAGGAGGCCAGTCCGTGCAGCACAAACTCCATCAGCAGCGCTGCTTCTTTTTCGTTAGCATGGCTAAATGTTTTTTTAACCAGCGCATGCAATCCATCAACGGCATACAGAGCATTCATTTTTTCGCGGTCGCTGTTGCCAAACATTACATTTACATGGTTGCCTTTGTCAAACCAAGTAATGATGGAGCGGTATGGATTTTCCACTGCCTGCGGCGTTTCGCCTTTGCGTGGCGCTCGTTTTTTCAGTGTTTCAGGATTGGGAAAATAAATAATGAATTGCGTGCGGATAGCTTTGTCCAGTAGATTCATAGCTACCTGGTAAGGACCTTCCTGTTCGCCTTCGTACACCAGCTCAATTTTACCGGTGATGGAAGGAATGATGCCTACTAAATCGGAAATCCAAATTTGCGTTCGTAATTCTTTATTGATGATGGCGCGGCGCTCGGCTGCGCTCACGGCATTTTCAAAAGCAGATATTGTAAGACGGGCACTTACACCACTTTTCTTGTCTACAAATTCAGAGCTGCGCGCTTCAAATGCAACCTGTTCTATCAAGCGTTTTACCAGGTCTGAAATGTCTATTTTTTCTTCTTGTTCTTTTGCCACATGCGCTTCCTGCTCGGTGATGGCGAGCGCGCTCTCCAGCGATTTGGGGTAGTGTGTCAGAATCTGGCTTTGTATACGGTCTTTCAATGGCGTAACAATAGAGCCACGGTTGGTATAATCTTCAGGATTGGCAGTAAATACAAACAAAATATCAAGCGGCAGCCGCAGCTTAAAACCACGTATCTGCACATCGCCTTCTTCCAATATGTTGAACAGAGCTACCTGTATGCGCGCCTGCAGATCGGGCAGTTCATTTATTACAAATATGCTGCGGTTGCTGCGCGGGATAATGCCATAGTGAATCACGCGTTCGTCCGCAAAATTCAATCTTAAGTTGGCAGCTTTTATCGGGTCAATATCGCCAATCAAATCGGCTACGCTTACATCAGGTGTAGCCAGTTTTTCGCCATAGCGCTGCAGGCGGTGTATCCATTCAATAGGCGTATCATCGCCTTTTTCATGTATCAGGTCTTTGGCGTGTTTCGATGTGGGGTTCAGTGGGTCGTCGTTTATTTCGCTGCCGGTAATTACAGGAATGTATTCATCCAGTAGTTGCGTCATTTGCCGCGCCATGCGGGTTTTGGCCTGGCCGCGCAAACCTAAAAACAAAATATTATGCTTGCTCAATAAAGCCCGCTCCACATCTGGAATTACAGTGTCCTCATAACCCACAATGCCAGTAAAGGTTTCATCACCGGACTGCAATTTCTTTATTAGGTTTTGCCTTATTTCTTCTTTAATGCTTCTACTTTGCCAGCCTGCTTCTTTCAGTTCTCTTATTGTGTTGATTCGTTTAATATCCATTTTCTTTTTTGTATTGTCTGCTTTAGTACTTTTTGTTTTTCTATTTGCCAAAAAATATCACGCTATTCAAGAACATTCGTTTTCACCCTTACTTCACTTACTGTTTTGCTTAATATGGTATCCAGCAAAATATCAAAGCGGGGATGAGCCATCAGGTCGTCACCTTCAACGTGTACCTTTAAATCTTTCTTACCAACATTATTTTCCCTGATAGCAACATCTATAATTGCTGCAATAGCGCTACTGTCAACAACCTCTATTTTTACTTTTGAAGTTTCTGCTCTTTTCGTGTAATAGAAAACATTTTCTACCAATGAAAAGGTTAGGTGCGGACTTTTCTTTTGAACGCTGTCGGTACTCCTTTGTGCAAAAACAGTGGCCGAAAATAACATAGTTGTTAAAAGGAAAAAGAGACGTTTTTTCATAAAAGATTTTAATAAACGGTTTTGCGTTTGCCGCTTTCAAAATCGCGGAAGATGAATGCACCCAGCCTGTCGAGCGATGCAAAGTAAGCCTTGCCTGCATTGGTTTCGGTAAACTCCTGAACAAAGCGCTGCAGGTAAGGGTCGGTGGCTATCATGAAAGTGGTGATCGGTATTTTTAGTTTTTTGCATTGCGCGGCCAGGTTGAGGCAGCGGCTCGTGACTTTTCTATCCAGTCCAAACGAATTTTTATAATAGCGCTTGCCAATTTTTAAACAAGTAGGTTTTCCATCAGTGATCATAAATATCTGCTTGTTTGGATTTTTGCGGCGGCGCAAAATATCCATGGCAAGTTCTAGTCCTGCAACGGTGTTGGTGTGATAGGGGCCAACCTGTAAGTAAGGCAAATCTTTTATTTCCACGGGCCAGGCATCGTTACCGAACACTACTATATCAAGCGTGTCTTTTGGGTATTTGGTGGTAATGAGTTCGCTGAGCGCCATGGCCACTTTTTTTGCTGGTGTTATGCGGTCTTCGCCGTACAAAATCATCGAGTGCGAAATGTCGATCATCAGCACCGTGGATGTCTGCGTTTTAAAATCCGTTTCGCGTATCTGCAGGTCGTCTTCCCTTAAGCTAAAACTTTCTACGCCATGATTGATCTGCGCATTGCGGATGCTTTCGGTAAAATCGATCTGCTCCAGCATATCGCCAAACTGAAAGGGCCGCGTATCGGGGCTTACTTCTTCGCCCAGCCCGGGTTTGAAGGTCTGGTGATTGCCCTGCCGGCTTTTTTTAAGTTTGCCAAATATTTCTTCCAGGCTTTTTTTGCGGATGCCCTGCTCGGTTTTGGGTGTTATTTTCAGCTCGCCGTTTTCGCTTTTTTCGGTGAGATAGCCTTTGTCTTTTAAATCTTCAATAAAATCGCCCATACCGTACTCGCTGTCGGTAAGCTCATATTGCTTGTCCAGTTCATTCAGCCATTGCAACGCCTCTGCTGCATCGCCGCTTGTGTAAGTAAGCAGCTGTGTAAAGAGGTCGAGCAGCTGGTCAAACTTGGAGCCGCCCTGCTGGCTGGGATCGTATTTGGTAAAATGGAATCCTTTCATGGTTTTTCTGTGTCTTTTGCCCTTTTTAAAGTTACGCTTTTAATCAGCCCAAACGTCTCTATTTCCTTTTGCGATTGGGGCACTTTAAGTTTTGTGATAGTCGCTTATAAAAGCGTCTCTTTTTCCTTTTAAACTTCAAAAGGAAAAAGAGACGTTTTGGTCTAAACAAGCTACAATAATTGTGCGCCAAATGTTCATTAAGGAATGTTAAACAAAATACCCCCGGGAAGAATTCCGGGGGTATTTAAAAACATCTTGAAATCCTTTTACCTTTTAACGCGGCTGCTGTGTGCTGTCGGCTGCAGCAGCGGCAGGCCTTTCAATGATTGGTCCCTGCGCGGCGCCTTTGTAAGTTTTTTCAATGGTTTCAAAAATCTGTATCATGTACTCGTTCACTTCAGCCTCGCGCGAAAGCGAATAGTAGAATTCTTCTTTTTCAGCCTTCAGGTAATCGTAGTAAGCTTTTTGATCCTGCAGGTCTTTGCGGATGGCATCGCTTACCTTTTGTGCTAGTGCGGTGTGGCCGGCTTTGTAGGCAGCCTCCAGGTACAGCATGGCCGTTTGGTTGTGCGAGTTGATGCGGCTGGGCATAGCATAAGGGAAGTTTTCGGGGCTGATGCCGGCCTCGGCTTTTTCCAGCAGTTTTACGGCTTCCTGCTTGCGGCCCGCATCGGCCATGTTCCCCGCTGCTTCGCCATATACCGAACGGATGTTGAGCAGGTGGCGGCGGTTTTCTTCGTCAAAATAAACACCTTCTTTACCCGCACCACCAAAGCGGAACTTGTTCATCAGGTTATTGTACATCACTTCGGTATTGTTGTCGCGGATAGAAGAGCCGCGCAGCGTCTGGTCTATCACCCAATTTTGTTGCGGGAAGCTGTTCTGCACCGGCACCAATCGGTACGACAAGCCGTCTTTACGTAAAAACTGGCCAAAGCCCAAATCAACACCAGGGGATGTAAAGTAAATGGGCCGCTCCCAGTTGTTGGCAGCTATAATGTTCAAAATAATTAAATCATCCAGCGTAAGGTAGCTGCGGTTTTCCGGAATTTCAATTTGCATGGCTGTAACTACCGTATCTGTTGGATTTACCACGCCGTTCTTGCGTACTGCCTCACCATCTACCGGGATTGAAAAACGTTTTACCGGGAAAGTAGAGATCGGATTTTGCGCACCTACTACCTGCTTCATTACATCGTACAGCGGGTAGTAGCGGTCTTGCGCACCCTGCGGGCGGAACATGGCATAACCCACACCGCGCAGCTGCTCGGCACTCCAGATAACATCTATAGGCGCACTTTCATTTACCTTATAGCGCAATTGGTTTACATACCAGTCAATACCAAGCAGGCTGGTGTTGATAATACGAATGTCGGGGCGCACGCCTTCCACTTCCTGTGCATACCAAAGCGGGTAAGTATCGTTATCGCCAAATGTAAATATAATGGCATTGGGTGCACAGCTTTCAAGGTAGTTGCGCGCCAGGTCGGGGGCCAGTGTTTTTTTGCTGCGGTCATGGTCGTTCCATTCGGCAGATGCCATTAAGGCCGGAGCAGACATGGCAAAAATAAAGGCCATAATAGTTGCCATGCGCAGGTTGCCTTCTTTACCGGACAAGGCCCGCACCGCAAATGTGGCAATAGCGGTAAACGCCGCATATATGATGGTGGCACCCAACGAGGAGATGAATGCGCCGCCCATGGTGGTAGTGGTGTTGCTCAGCATCATGACGATGAATGTGGCCAGGCTGCCGTACACCATTACATCCTTGAAAGTGGTTTTGTCTTCCCGCTCGCGCGCCATGCGCACCAGTGCTATTACCGACAGGCCAATCCAGATGGAAAATGCATAGAACGATCCTACATAAGCATAGTCGCGCTCGCGCGGCTGGCTGCCCGGCTGGTTCAGGTACAACACAATAGCTAGGCCGGTAAAAAAGAACAGGAGGAAGGTGACAATCCAGTCGCGGCGGTCTTTTAAAAAGTGAAAAACGCAACCGAGTATACCCAGTATAAATGGAATTAAAAACAGTTTGTTGTTGGCTTTGTTATCGCGGAGCGCTTCGGGCATTTTGCTTTGGTCGCCCAGGCGTGCATTGTCTATAAAACCTACGCCGCTGATCCAGTTGCCATCGCGTTTGTTGCCAAAACCCTGCAGGTCGTTTTGCTTACCGGCAAAGTTCCACATAAAGTAACGCCAGTACATATGTCCCATCTGGTAGGTTATAAACCAATTGATGTTGTCGCCGTAGGTGGGATCTTCATATTTTGTTTCGCCGGTTTGCGGGTCCTGGTAGCGTTGCAGGTTCAGCCAATCGGCATAAAAATCGGCATGGCCCTGTTCGTTGCCTTTGCTCCAGATGCGGGGGAAAAGCTGGTTGTCTTCGGCTTTAAATTGCGGCTCCTGCTCGCGGCCCATTTCTATATAAGCATCTTCACCTTTGGTGTATTTCATTTCACCTTCTTTAATAGCCACAGCGCCTGAGGGTTCGCGCTCGTAGTCGGCCTGGAAGTGCGGGCCAAACACCAGCGGCGCCGAGCCATACTGCTCGCGGCCCAGGTAATAAACAAGGCTCATGGGGTTGTCCACATTGTTCATGTCAATGGCCGGGTTGGCATTGGAGCGGATCAGCGTGGTTACATACATAGAGTAGCCAATCAGCATAAATGTAAAGCACCAAAGGCCCAGGCGCAGAAAAGACCAGCCGCGCTGGCGCGCAACTTTAAAGCCATACCATATCAAGCCTGCTAACAATAAAAAGAAAAAGATAAATCCGGAGAAGAAGGGAAGTCCAAAACCATTAACGGCCCAAATGTCGAAACGGCCGGCGGCCTTGATGGTCCATTGAATAACAGCTACCTGCACCACACCGGTGATAATACAGCCGATAATAAAAGCCCAGATGGCGCTTTTGCGGGTATAAGTGTAGCGGCGGTA
>CBDTUH010000099.1:0-10619 GCA_965363375.1 uncultured bacterium | reverse complement strand
TCTAAATCGAGACCTGGGATTTGATATTTTCTGGAATGCTTATCCACAAAGCGATGTAGAGTAAGGTTCTGAACCCTCACTCTCCGCAAATTAACAAAAGCCGCTTCCAAAGCGGCTTTTGTCGTTCGAAATGTCCCCTTCAGTTCCCTTTTAAAGAAATTCAGAAATTTTAAGACGGAAGTTCTCTTTTTGAGAACTTGGTAGTATATTTGCTACATACATGAAGGTTCATCTTATCAAAAGGCAAACCATTGAAGATTTTGTAAAAGCAAACGTTCAGAACAAGAGTTCCTTTGAAGACTGGTTAGAAAAAGTAAAGCATGCTGATTGGAAGTTGCCTGCAGATATGCAAGCTACTTATGGCAGTGCTGATTTGTTAGGTGATGGTTCTAATAGGATTGTCTTTAATATTGGAGGGAATAACTACAGAATGATTTGTAAATATGTTTTTGGAGAGAAGCAAGTGCATTTATTTGTTTGCTGGATTGGTACTCATGCCGCCTATGATAAGTTATGCAATAAAAAAGAACAGTACACAGTAAACATCTATTAATTATGGAAACACTTAAATATAAAGTCATTAAATCAAAAACTCAGTACAATCTATATTGTAAGGAGTTAGAAAATCTGCTGGAAAGAGGTGGGAAAGAAGTGCAGGATGAGATTGATCTACTGACCTTATTAATTGAGAAATGGGATAATGAACATAATACATTTGAAGAGATAGATCCAATACGTCTGCTCACATCTTTGATGGAAGAACATAATATGAAGCCAAAAGACCTAGTAGATTTTTTAGAAATAAGTAAGGGTTATGTTTCTGAAATTTTGCATTATAAGAAAGGATTGTCAAAAGAGGTCATTCGAAAGCTAGCAGATTATTTTAAAGTTTCTCAGGAAGCTTTTAACCGACCTTATAAATTAAAAGTGGCTGAGAACTCTCGATTCAAAAACGCTAGCGTGATGAATACAAAGAAGAAATTAATCCATGCTTAACCTGCTTATAAAACAAACTATTGCTTTCAAATCTTCAACTAAAATGTTCGAAAGCTGTCCCTGATAGCCCGCTGAAGGGGATAAACAAGGAAAAACTTCGTTTGTCCCCTTTTTCTTTTCTCATTCTTTACCACGTCTGCTATTAGAACAAAAAGGAAATTGCTTCTCCATTTGAAAAGCCTCATTCTTCTTGGAATAGATAATTCCTTGGCTAAAGGATGACCTTTACCGCTTTCCGCTGAAGATTTACAATTAATAGAATGGGGGGAAATTATATCATAACACAAGAGTTATGGTTATGGCGCTGTGGTGGATTTGGGCTCTGCAACCGGTAAAAGTAATTTGAATACGGAACCATTACCCGGTGTGCTCTCTGCCCATACATATCCTTTATGGTTTTCTGCCACTTGTTGAACAATGGCCAGACCCACACCAGTGCCTTCATATTCCGCCTTTCCATGCAGCCGCTGGAAGAGCCTGAAAATGCGCTCCGCATCATCCGGATCAAAACCAATCCCATTATCTGCTACTTCAATCAAGTAAAAAAATTCACTACTTCTTTCCTCTGGTATGAGTTCTTCTGTATCGCTACCCTGAATGCGTTTTGTGATAATATGGAGCTGCGGCGGTATTCCCTTTTTATTATATTTTAAACCATTGCCAATGATGTTTTGAAACAACTGCCGCAACTGGCGACGATCGCCCATGACCGTTGGCAGGTATTGAACATTCAGGACAGCACGCTTTTCTAAGATGGTTGCTTCCATATCTTCCAGTACTTCCTGTATGGTTGCATTGAGGTCTACTTCTTCAAAGCCTGTAACGCCCAGGGAGGTGTTGGAATAAGCCAATAAATCATCAATCAGGCTGCGCATGCGTGCAGCGGTTTTTTGAATCCTTTCGGTAATCCTTTTGTTGTCTTCACTTAATGTTGAGCCAAGGTTAAATAAAAGGCGGTCGATGAAAAACCCGATCTTTCGCAAGGGTTCCTGCAAATCATGAGAAGCAGCATAAGTAAACTGTTTGAGCTGCTCGTTCACTTGCCTGAGTTCCCTTGTACGGTCTCCCACTTTTTGCTCCAGTATTTCAGCGGTTTTCCTTTCATCAGTTACATCCATCAGGGTACCAATAATCATGGGTTTGCTTTCACGTTGTATATAACGCCCATTTAACCGTACCCAGCTTATGCTTTGATCAGGAAGTATTAATCGTACCTCGTAAAATAACACGCCTGTTTGCAAGGCTGTTTCAAGTGCTTTAACCCGAATGTTTTTATCTTCTGGATGCACCGCATCAATAAAGGTCTGATAGGGCCATTGTTGGGCTGGATCTAGGCCAAGGATTTGAGCCGTACGGGGTGAATGAAAAATCGTTTGATTTTCAACATCAATTTCAAAAGTTCCTAAACGAGCAATTTCAATTGCTGCCCTGGCACGTGCTTCACTTTGCTCCAATGCATCTGCTGCCAGCTTCTGCTCATGTATGTCAATACCTACGCCGATATAGCCCATAAACTCACCCGTTGGCAGGTACCTGGGGGTGCCTTTGAAATAATGCCAATGGTATTGTCCATCATGCCTTTTCAAACGAACAGCAGGTAGGGTATAAGGTTCCTTTTTTTGAAACGCAGGAACATAGTTATCAAATATCCCTTGCAAATCATCAGGATGAACAATGCCATCCCAGGCGCGACCCAATGCTTCTTCATAATTTTGACCTGTGTAATTAAGCCAGGTGGTGTTGAAATAACTCATCCTGGCTTCTGCATCTGGCTCCACCATGTACACAATCATAGGTGCCTGATCGGCCAGCATGCGAAAACGCGCTTCGCTTTCTTCTATTTTATGGCGGGTCAATACTTGTTCCGTAACATCCGTGCCAACAGCTATAACGCCTGTAATGTTGCCATCACTTTCACGGAACGGCTCATAAACAAAATTAAGATACAGGGTTTCAACTTTGCCATTACGGGGAAGTTGTACAGGAAGCTCACTTGCTGTAAAGGTTTCACCTAATGTCATTACTTTTTGTAATAATTCTTCTAACCCTTGATCACGCGCTTCAGGAAGGCCCTCGAATATGGGACGATGCAATAAGTGTTCTGCACCCCGGCCCCATAATTCATACATTCGGTTATTGGCTATTTCAACTACAAAAGAAGGCCCCTTTAGGATACACATGGCCACGGGCGACTGAAGAATGGTGGCCCGTAAGTTATCTTCACTTTGTTGAATTTTTCGTGTGGCCAATACCTTTTCGGTAGTTTCGATAACGGCACAAAAAAGCCCATTGACTGACCCTGTCTCATCTACAATTGGGCTGTAGGAAAAAGTAAAGTAGGCCTCTTCTGTGTATCCAAACCGGTTTACATAAAGCAACTGATCTTCTGACCAGGTCGATTGTCCATTAAAAACAGAATCTACCAATGGTGATAAGTCATTCCAAATTTCCGCCCATCCTACGCGTCCTGATGTGCCTAATAAAGCAGGATGCTTTTCACCAGCAATTATTCGGTAAGCGTCGTTATAAAAAGTAGTAAGGTCTTTACCCCACCAAACAAACATGGGAAATTGGGAATTCAAAAGCAGATTGACCGATGTACGAAGGCTTTGCGGCCATGTGTCAGGTGTGCCTACGGTTGTATGGCTCCAGTCCTTTTCCCGCATTAGTTTCCCCATCTTTCCACCATTATCCAAAAAGGTCAGAGGCCGCACGTTGTTTTCAGTCATGTTGCTGTTGATCGAATTTTTTTCCAAAATGTAAGAACAATACCAACCATGAAGATAAAAGCAAGAATGTTAATACTGTTTAGTAAAAGGGGAAAAACAAAAAACTAAAAAACATGTTTAAGTAAATGTAAAGAACGAATCTGTAGGGCTAAACAGGAATTGCAATATTGGTATTGATGGCAGCATCCAGAATAAGTCCGCCTCACAATTCAGGTGAAAGCTCTGGCTGGCGGATAATATATATAATTGAAAGAAAGTTCATAAACTTTCTTGGATCCCAAATTTGATATTCAATATTCCTTTCATTTTTCTTTGGCCTGGAAGCAGTGAGTTCTTTTTATACGAATATGCAAAGTGCCTAAATCAAGACCTTAGATTTGATATTTCCAGAAATACTTATACATAGAGCGATTAAGAGGAAGGTTTTGAACTTCAAATTTCTCACCAATGAGTAGGTTAGTGAAACTGTAATGGTTTCGTCTTTATAGATACCTGTTCAGATAAAGGACAAATATTAGTATATTTATTAATCCTGTATATCTTTGTTACTTCTATCCAGACATCCTTTCGATTTAACCTGCTATTGGTACAGAATTGAAATCCGTAACAGCAATCGACGCTGTTTGTACACCATCCTTTTGTAAAGGCCGAAGTTTAACTGATAATGAAAATCATCAACTATCAACAGAAATTATGAGACTTCGTACCTGCACGCTTTTATTCTGTCTATTTTGGGCAGGCAATGTTGCTGCACAAAAAAAATTGTTTGGCCTCACCCGTGGCGAGAATGGAAGGTTAATAGAATACATTGCCGGCTCCACAACTGTTACTACCAAACATGAATTTACAGAAGGTACACTTCCATGGTACAATAACCTGATACAGGCATCGGATGGTAAGCTATATGGCATGACCGAGAGCGGTGGCTCCTTCGGTAAAGGAATTCTTTTTTCATACGATCCTGCACAGGCAGCTCCGATCAATGAATTGTATAGTTTTGGAGCAACCCCTTCAAGCCCCGTCTCACCATTTGGCAGCCTTATACAAGCAGCGGATGGTAAACTGTATGGCATGACCGAAAGTGGCGGAACAAATGAAATGGGAACCATCTTTTCTTATGATTTTTCTGTAAGTGATAACAATTTAGCAGTGCTGCACAACTTTGATGGCGTTAATGGCCGCCCACCCTATGGCAGTTTACTGGAAGCTTCTAATGGGAAACTTTATGGTGTAACCGAAAGCGGTGGCGCAAATGATTTTGGAACCATCTTTTCGTTTGACCCTGTATCTAGTGTGTATGATCTCTTACATGACTTTGAATATCTTCCTAATCCTAGCAATCCACCAAGAGCCGATGATATTTTTAAGTATAGGGCATTGAATGGACGATCTCCTTACGGGAGTTTGATACAAGTAGGTACAGAATTATTTGGAACCGCTCAATTTGGAGGTGTAAGCAGTTATGGAGTTATATTTTCAGTTTCTCTTACAGGTAGTTTTACCAAAAGAGCTGATTTCAACTGGACTAATGGAGCATGGCCAAACAGCTCATTAGTAAAAGTTGGAAATAAATTATATGGGACTGCTGAAACCGGAGGTCCCAATACAACCACTGAACATATCGGCTTAAGCAGCTATGGTGTTATTTATTCTTTTGATCCTTCTAATAATTCAATCACGAAGCATTTTGATTTTAGTGCCAATGAAGCAGAAGAAAATGGCAGAACACCTTATGGAAAGCTTACGCTTGCATCAGACGGGCTGTTATATGGCATGACTTTTAGAGGAGGCAATGAAGATAAAGGTGTACTATATTCTTTTGATCCTGCAGACAATACCTTTAATAAAAAGCTTGAATTTACCGGTGCAAATGGCATGAACCCTGCTGCGTCACTGGTTGAATATACGCCACCTACTCCTTTACCATTAACACTCGTCTCCTTTACGGCAAGAGAAAATAATAATAAAGTGCAACTGTACTGGGATGTAGAAAGCGAGTTTGATATGGCACGATATGAAATAGAGCGCAGTACAGATGGTGTTAACTTCTCGCAGATAGGTGCTGTAACTGCAATCAACAGCCAAACACGCCACCAGTACAACTATACGGACCTGCAACCCGCCGGCGGCAAAAATTATTACAGGCTTAAAATCATTGAAAGATACAAGGCGCCTCATTACTCCGATATTAAAGTAGTGAGCAGGGGCAGGGAAGCCTTTAGTGTATCGGTGCAGCCCAACCCGGTAACTGCAAACAGCACTATTTACATGAGCCTGCAAGGCAGGAGCAGGGTGCAAATGACGCTGTACAATGCACAAGGTGCCAGGATAAAACAATGGCCGGCCTCCACACTTGATAAGGGGGTGCATCACCTGCCGTTGAACCTGGCAGATGTACCAGGCGGCAGTTATATACTGGTTGTGGAAGCGGGTAAAAGCAAACAATCAATGCAGTTAATTAAAGGCACGAAAAATTAATAACTAACTTATATTTTACACCTAATGAAACGTCTGAAATTCCTTTTGATTTTTACACTACTGTTGTTTTCGCAGGCATTCGGTGATTTATATGGACAGGACATTAAAGTGGCCTGTATTGGTAATAGTATTACTTATGGAACAGAATTGGAAAATCGGGAGGCAGAAGCTTATCCGGTAAAATTAGAGGTAATGCTTAATCAACATTATAATGGAAAAACATTCAAAGTGACTAACTATGCCGTATCTGGTACTACCATGCTTAAAGATCCTAATGATGGTTTAGCTCTAAATTTAGATGACGATCAATGGTCTTATTGGGAATTTAAACATGGGTCAAATGATGGTGGTGGGAAAGTACAATATGATTTAGCATTAGCAAATGTTCCTGATATTGTTATCATTAAATTTGGAACCAATGATGCCAGGAGTGAAGTCTGGAGAAGTGCTGAAAGCTATGGTAGAAAAAATTTTTACAATCATTATGTTGAATTTATTAACTCATTCAGAAAAGTAAATCCGAATGTAAAAATTTATATTTGTTATGCTACTCCTTCATTCAGAGATCAGACTACTGAACAAAGGCGAAGGATTCGCGAAGAAGTGATTCCAATCATAAAGCAAGTAGCCAGAAAAAACAATGCCCATCTTATTGATTTGCATTCTGAGTTTTATGATGGCTTTAATCAACAATTAATGGATGATGATGAAATTCACCCAAATGCAGAAGGTGCCGCACTGATTGCCCAGGAAGTTTTCAAGATGATTAAAATGACCTATAAGCCTTAGAAATATATTTTACAGCTCCCAAGAACTTAAAAGGAAAAACAGACGTTTTACACAATCACTAAATCATAACTTCAGCTTCTCGCCGTATTGGTAATTTTAAAAAGCTTGCCATTGGGCTTGCCATTAAACGTATAGCTGCCAAACTCCTCTACTGCAAAATGCGGGTGCTCAGCCAAAAACTCGTTAAAGGCTTTCTTTTCGCCCAGGTTTTTATCGGCCAGGTTGTTGGAGTTCCAGTCGTCAAAAACAATGATGCTTACATCCTTTATCAGGGATGCGGAAAAGTTGAGCGCTTCTTTGGCAGCGGAGTAAATATCGCAGTCCACCATAATCACGCTGGCTTTTTTCAGCTGGTGTTTTTGCTTGAAGTCTTCCGTTAGTGTATCCGAAAACCAGCCTTTGGTGAGAAAGGTTCTTTGCCAGTCCACACCGTTTTTAGTTAAAAAGCTGCTGGTGTTTTGAAGGCTGCTGCAAAACTGTCCGGCCTTCCAGGTGGCCTCGTCTTCCGCTTCGGTTTCATCCGGCATACCCTCAAACGAGTCAAACCCAAACAGGCGCACCTGCTGCAGTCCTTTCTTTTGCGTGGTATGATACATGCAGTTGAGCGATGTGCCGTACGATACGCCAAACTCCAGGTAATCGCCTAAAGCTTCAGTCCCCAACTCATGCGACAGGTAGGTCCATGCCTTGTCAAACTGCGGTTGCAGCTCCTCCACCGACACCAGTGCTTTGTACTTGTCTTTAGTCATCCACTGCACTACTTTCTTTTTCACAGATGGTGGCAGCAGTTGCCGGTAGGGCTTCAGCATTTCCGATTTAATGGCTTTTTTAATAGTCTGCTTTAGCATAGCTGGGCTTTTAGGGTTTTGAAAAACGAATACACGCAATGCCGCAAATAGGATGTTGCAATGACGTATTAACTGTTGCGGGCGGGTACCGGCTTAAAACCTCTGTATTTCCTTTTAACGAATAAAGCAATGAGTGGGATACAGGAACTGAATTCTAAATTTAGTATTAATTATTCAATGCTACGCTTTAAAAGGCTGTTGCTTGCACCAAACGTCTCTTTTTCCTTTTAAAACTGTGTGTAGAATTTAACCTTATGCGGCATCGGTTTTCAGTGTGGCCATTTCTGTTGTTTTCCGTTTCTTGGTTTTTATTTTGGCAATTACTTTTTTGCCCAATTCTATACCCGGCTTTTCAATATATTTTTCAGACAGTACCGCCACACCCGCCGAAACAATAGTGGTGAGCAATGCCGTTAAGGCAAAAATGAGCTCTATTGATATAAAAGGCGCCAGCAACTGTTGCAAAATACGCGAACCTTCAAAAGCAAACATAAAATGAAACAAGTAGATGGAGTAAGACAATTGCCCAATGCGTGCCAGTAGCCGGCTGCTTAACTGTGGTATTTCTTTATATAGCAGAAAAAGGAAAAAGAAAGAAACAGCAGGTAAAAATGGCTTTATGTAAATAAGTCCTTCGTAATGAATCTGTACGATAATGGCCAGTAAGGTAAAAGCTATAAAAGCCAGCACCATAAAGTATTGATCCATCTTTTGCAGCTGTAGGTTCTGTACTTTAAAGTAAAGCGACATGCCCAGTAAAAAAACAGGAAGCTGGCAAAGCAGGCTGAAATACAAAAAGCCGTTTTCTTTAAAGTAAAAGAAGTTGCTGTAGCCTACCATATCTACCGCCACAAATTCTAAAGCAACAATGCCGGCATAGCTAAGTAACAGGCCGGTTAACGGAAGCAGGAAAAGCATCCTGTCGCTTTTGCCATACTTCTTGTATAAAAGAAAAATAAAAGGAAACAGGGCATAAAAGGTGGTTTCGGTACCGATGGACCAGCCGCCTGGCACCACGCGCGTATTGGCATCGCCCGGCACAAAATCGTTGACCAGAAAAACATTGGCCAGTATGTTGGGCAGGTTGTACCATTCAGCAATGCCCATTGCTTTGCCTTCCATTACCGGCTCAATAAAACTGTGGTAAAACAGGTAAAGCGGAATACCGAGGTAGTAAAGCGGTGCTATTCTAAAATACCTTCTGGCATAAAAGGATTTCAGGGTCTCGTCGCTTTTGCGCCGTTCCATAGAAAGGCAAAGGGTAAAGGCAGAAGCAACAAAAAATAGCTGCACGCCCATTTGTCCATAATTAGACAGCGCTTGCACATACCAGTTCATTTGCGGCAGGTGCCAGTCGGCGTGGTTCAGTATTACCATCAATATGGCAATACCTCTTAAGCAATCTATATATTGAAGTTTGTTTAATCCTTCGGGTTGGGATGCAATTGATTTCATGAAATAAGGGCGAAATGATAAAAGTATAGCATCGTATCAGTCAATAGCAAAGCTGCAGGCGCGTTTGCCTGCTGCTTCAACATGTAGTTTATCTCAACTAAGGTGGAGTAGGTACACTATGTTTCGCAGCAATATTCATTGCCGTGAAAATAGGGCACTTTATTGAAGTTGACCACCCGTATCAGGTTTTTAATCATATTCTAATCTGTAGAATATTTCAATATTTGCAAAAAAGGACTGACCTAACACTAAAGTCCTTTTGTAAACAGGGTTCACGAAAAGTTTTGCCGTTTTATTAGCGTAAAATATCAATATTCACTTTGTTAGCTGAGGCTTTATTCAGCCGCTTTCCGGTTGCCGTTCACCAATAATTTTAATACATTAGCAATTCAACCTATAATACCGTCCTTCGGAAAATATGACTGCTGGTATTTACAAAAAATACTTACTGCCCTTACTGTTGCTTACTTGTTTTGGCAGTAGCCCCTTTCAGCTGGTGGCCCAGTCGCTTCAGCAGTTGCCGCTGGATACGCTGATTCGTCGGCTTCCCATGGCCATGCGCAGCGATGAGCAGCACGCCCGGCAAATGATAGCAGTGCTGGAGCATCGTGCCGTACAGGAGCAACACCAGCATGCACTTGTGCAAAGCCTTTTTTACAAAACCTGGCTCAGCTACCGCCACGATCCTGCCGAAGTAGCCATTCAAAAAATAGACAGTGTGCTGCAGCATGTGTCCGGCATCGAAAAAGATTCTGCACTTATTAATTTCTATATTCTGAAAGGTCAGTGCTTTATTAAAAAAACACAGTTTGGCCCGGCGCTGCAGCAGTTCAACAAAGCTCTGCAGGTTGCCGAGCAGCGTGGCGATGATGCGGGCAAAACCAAAACCCTGGTTAGCATTGGCTGGGCCTATATGGAAGATGGAAAGGAGGAGGAGGCCATCCGTTTTTTTAAAGAAGTACTTCGCCTAAACCCTTCGCCACGGTATGAAAGCCGGGGCCTGCTGCTGTGCAATATTGCCGCCTGCTACAACAATATAGGAGCCTTTTCAGAAGCAGCCAATTTTGCAGAACAAGGTATAGCCGTGTCACGCGCCCGGGGCAACAATTCCGACCTGGCCAACGGCCTTAACATCCTCGCCCGCAGCCGTTACAAGCAGGGAAATATTACCGCAGCCATTACCTTATTGAAAGAGGCCGCCGCTTTTCGTGCCCGCGTGGCCGACCCCTCCATGCTGGCATCCGACTACCTGGAACTGGCCAACATGTACAACCTGGCTGGCAAGCCGGCGCTGGCGGTTGGCTGGGCCGGCAAAGCTGTTGAC
>CBDTUH010000098.1:0-10648 GCA_965363375.1 uncultured bacterium | reverse complement strand
GTGTACGATTCGGTAGCTTCCTGCAGCCAGTTCACGCCTTCCGGGTCGGCCACCCCGGCTTTTTGCAAAGCAATAGCCAGATGGGCAGCATTGGCGGCATAAGTGTAGGTGCTCACCGGGTCTTCGCCCGATACAATCCAGGTGCGGTTCACATCTTCGTAGGAAGGTACGCCTTCGCCATCGCTTCCAAACCAGTCGCCAGCCACGCGGGCGCCTACCCCACCGGTGCCATAGCCTTTGGCCATTAGTTCCTGGCGGGTGCGGTGAAAAAACCGGGGCAGCCAGGCGGCCTCGTCCAGCAGGTCGGGCACGCCGTTGCCGCTTTCAGGGATATTCAATTGATTATCTGAAAATTTGGCAGGGGCAAATTCATACAAAAAGGTAAGCAAGGTAGGAATGCGCAGGTGGGTAATGTAGCCATCCCAGTCGCCTGCATCCTGGTAAGCTTTTGATGAGGGGTCGGTAGCGCCAAAAGCATTAGCGGCAACAGATGGCGTGGTATAAAGCCACATAGAGAAAAAAGCTGCCCATGTAAAAAACTGCACAACGGCTAATTGCACCATTGTTTTGGGCATAGTGCCAATGCCTTTTACTATTTCAGCAAATCCTTTCCAAACTCCTTTGGTGCGTTCCTTTTCTTCCTGCCACTGCCGCATATCTGCGGGTGGGTGTTCTTTGGTGGTAAACACCGTCCACATCACAGACAGAAAATACACAACACCACCAATATAAAAGGAGTACTTAACAGAATCAGGCACTACACCTTCTGCTGCCGTATTGCTGATGCCAAACAGGTTGGTGAATAAGAATGGCAAAAGGGAGGCTATAACAGCACCTACACCAATAAAAAAAGTTTGCATGGCAAAACCCTGTGTTTGCTGCCGGTTGGGCAGCAGGTCACCCACAAAGGCACGAAAAGGTTCCATAGAAATGTTGATGGAGGCATCCAGTATCCAAAGCATAATGCCTGCCATCAGCAGCGCATTGGAATTGGGCATGATGAAAAGAGAAATAGAAGCCAGGATGGCGCCTATAAAAAAGTAAAGTCTTCGGCGGCCCCAGTAATGGTGCCAGGTGCGGTCGCTCAGATAGCCGATAATGGGCTGAACCAACAGGCCTGTTGCGGGAGCGGCCAGCCATAAAATTCCAATATCATCAATTTCGGCACCGAGGGTTTGAAAGATGCGGCTGACATTGGCATTCTGCAGCGCAAAGCCAAACTGAATGCCGAAGAAGCCAAAGCTCATGTTCCATAGCTGACGGAAGTTCAGTGATTTTTTTGGAATTTCCACCGAACGAATAGCATTTGTAGTTGACATTATAGCAATCGTTGATTTTGATTGCTGAAAGTTAGCAAGTAATTGCATAGAAAGTGTACTTCCTACACAATTACTTGACAAGATTTTGATCAGGTTGTTTTAAACTAGGTACCCAGTGTAAAACCATCATTTAAAACCGAACCTTTTTTAATAACGATCACACCTTCTTTAATGGTATAAAGCGGGTGGTCTGCATCTTCCAGGTGGTCGCCACCAATAATGCGCACATCATTACCTATACGGCAGTCTTTATCAATAATAGCATTCTGAATATGACAGTTGTTGCCAACACCCAGCTGCGGAATTCCTATTTCCTTGTCATGTTCAATTTCATCCAGTGTTTCAAAGTAATCGTTACCCATCAGGTAAGTACTAATCATGGTGGTATTATGGCCAATGCGCGAGCGGATGCCTACAATGGAGTTCTCAATTCTTGCGGCATTGATGATGGAGCCTTCTGCAATAATGGTATGGTCGAGTGTGGTACCGCTCACTTTTGCAGGCGGCAGCATACGCGCACGTGTGTAAATGGCACGGCTGTTATCAAACAGATTAAACTCCGGCAGGTCTTTGGTAAGTGCCAGGTTGGCCTCAAAAAAAGCGCGGATGTTTCCAATATCTTCCCAATAACCTTCGTACTGGTAGCTGGCAACTTTATATTCACCAATTGATTGCGGGATGATCTCTTTACCAAAGTCGGCGGCATCTTTTTTATCACGCTCCAGCATATCAAACAGGAGCTGACGATTAAAGATGTAGATGCCCATTGATGCCAGGTATTCTTTTCCTTTTGCACGCATTTCGTCGCCGGTATCGCTCACCCAGTCTTCCAGCCCGCTTTTGGGTTTCTCAATAAAAGAAGTTACCATTCCGTTCTCTGTTTTCAGAATTCCAAATTCCGAAGCTTCACGGGCAGTTACCGGAATAGTAGCTAAGGTGATATCAGCCCCACTATCCTTATGGTTTTGCAGCATTTCCTGGAAGTCGATCTGGTAAAGCTGGTCACCGGAAAGAATCAGGATATATTCACTTTGAAAAGGTTTGATGTGGCGTAAACCCTGGCGTACCGCATCGGCTGTACCTAAAAACCAGGTGGGGTTATCAGGCGTTTGCTCCGCTGCCAGTATATCCACAAATGCCCTGCTAAAGGTGCTGAACTGGTAGGTGTTTTTGATGTGCCGGTTCAGCGATGCCGAGTTGTACATCGTGAGCACAAAAATGCGGCTGATGTTGGAGTTAAGGCAATTGGAAATAGGAATATCTACCAGCCGGTATTTTCCCGCAATGGGTACCGCCGGTTTAGAGCGCGTAGCTGTTAATGGAAACAATCGTGTGCCGGCCCCGCCGCCTAATATCACTGATAACACTTCTTTACTCATGATTATTGGTTTTGTCGTTATTGCTTTAATGATTCGTACAGTTTGATATATTCCCCGGCGGACGCCTCCCACGAATTGTTCAGCTGCATCATATGACTGCGCATCCAATTATAAAGGTCCGGCTTATTGTAATACAAGTCAACAGCACGCCCCACAGAATAGGTAATGTCGTCTACACTTGCGCGGTTAAAACGTATGCCATAGCCCTGCCAGTCGCCAAAGTCTTTTACCGTATCCTTAAGTCCGCCTGTACTGCGCACCATAGGTACGGTACCATAGCGCAACGCGTACAACTGGTTCAATCCACAAGGTTCTACCCGGCTGGGCATCAGTAAAAAATCGGCTCCTGCATACATTTGGTGACTAAGACCTTCGTTATAACCTATGTAGGTATTGAAATAGCCGTTAAACTGACTTTTCATACTATCCAATTTCCATTCCACTTCCGGCTCGCCGGAACCCAGTACCAAAAAGTTGGCGCTGCCACGGTGCTGGTAAATGGAATTGCGGATAGAATCAGGCAGCAGGTCGGCAGCTTTCTCTCCTACCAGCCTTCCAATAAAAACAATCAGCGGCTTATCAGGGTCAAGGTTAAATTGGGCTGCCAGTTCACGTTTGTTTTTCCTTTTACCTTCCCTCACTTCATGCTCATCATAATTTTTAAAGATGTAATTGTCTTTTTGCGGGTTCCACACTTCTGTATCGATACCGTTGATAATGCCTACACTTTTTCCTTTCTCATATTCAAAAAGGGCTTCCAGCCCGTTGGCGCTGTATTTTAATTCGTCCAGGTAGCTGGGGCTTACAGTGGTTACTTTCCAGGCACTTTTAACGGCTGCTGCCAGCGGATTAATACTGTTGTTCCATTCCAGCATACCACTCTTCCATGTATCGTAAGGTGGCAGGTAGTGTATCTTATCCCAGCCCATCCATCCCTGGTATTCGGCATTGTGAATGGTAAAAACGGTAGGTATGCTTGCCAATCCCATAAACTCGTAGCAATACTTTACCATAAAAGGAATAAGGCCGGTATGGTAGTCGTGGCAGTGAATAATATCCGGCTGGTGCGACCATTTGCTCAGCCAGTCGCAGACGGCTATCTGAAAAGAAACAAAGCGTTCCGTATCATCATCATAACCATAAATCTTTTCACGATCCAAAAGGCCATTGATATCTACCAGGTACAGATCAAAACCCAGCTTGTTGGTCTTTTCTTTTATCACGCTGTAATGAAACCAGTGATTACCCAATTTTTGACCACCTTCATGCACCAGTTCCCAATCGCTATTATATAAAAACTTGGTGCGGTACATGGGCATGATGACTTTGGCCGTATGACCTAATTCGGTTTGATATTTAGGTAAGGCACCCGCTACATCGCCCAGCCCGCCTGCCTTTGCTACCGGATAACATTCTGCTGTTACATGTATTATTTCCATACCATTTTGAACTTCTTTTTTGAAGGTAGTTGTAAAATCATTTTTCAACAAATTATACATTACAATATTTGTCGCAGATTCTTATTATTTTACGTCCTTTAAATCAAAATCAAGCCTTTCACATGAATCAACAAACTAAATGGTCACAGTTTGGTGTACTGATTACTGTTTTCTTTTTCTGGGGCTTTGTAGCTGCAAGTAACGATATCCTGATCCCGGTTTTTAAAGAAGAACTCAACCTGGAGCAGTGGCAGTCGCAAATGATCTCTTTTGCATTTTACGTAGCCTACACCGTCGGATCTCTTATCTATGTTTTTTTAAGTAACAGAAGCGGCGGCGATATACTTAACCGCCTTGGTTATAAAAACGGTATTGCACTGGGCCTTGTTATTTCTGCATTGGGTACGTTGCTTTTTTACCCGGCAGCAGAAACAGCTTCATTTGGTTTGATGATCTCTGGCTTATTTATAGTAGGTCTGGGCTTTTCGCTTCAGCAAACGGCAGCCAACCCGCTGGCTGTGGTAATGGGGCCGCCCCAAACCGGATCTCAGCGCTTGAGCCTTGCTGGAGGTATCAACAACTTTGGTACCACAATAGGTCCTATCCTTGTTAGTATCGCCATCTTTGGTGCAGTAGATGCCGGCGCCACTAACGTAGCTGATATCAGTGCGGTAAAAATACCTTATCTTATTTTAGGCGCAGCCTTTATAGTAGTAGCCATCATCTTTAAGTTTTCATCGGTACCTAACAAAATCACAATGGAAGGTGATTCGGGTAAAGTGGAAAAAGACATCAGCAAAGTGGCTACGCCAACCGATGTTACTGATGCTATAGCCCTGCCGGTTTCCCGCAAAGGCGCACTCAATTATGGTCAGCTCGCATTGGGCATGATCGCTATTTTTTTATATGTTGGTGTGGAAGTTTCAACGGCCAGTAACCTTCCCGAGTTTATGAAGCAACACCTCACTACTGCCGATGGACAGCCTTTCCCCACAGAAGATATTGCGCCCTGGGTATCGCTTTACTGGGCCAGCTTAATGATGGGCCGCTGGACATCTTCTGTTGGTGCGTTCAATATCAGCAGCAGTGCCAAAGGCATTCTGCGCTTTATCATGCCCTACCTGGCGTTTGGCGTTTTCCTGCTGGTAAATATCATTGCCAACCACGAGGTATATGACTTTTACATTTATGCAGCTATTATCGTTTTCCTGATCATTGCCGACCTGCTGAGCCGCGGCAACCCGGCAAGGCAGTTACTGATTTTATCCTTAATGGGTATTACTGCCCTATTTATTGGTATGGTGTCCGATGGCTGGATAAGCGTATACGCATTTACTTCTGTAGGTTTGTTTTGCTCTACCCTTTGGCCCTGTATTTTTACGCTGGCTATTGCCGGCCTTGGCAAACATACCAACCAGGGTTCGTCTTACCTGATTATGATGATCATGGGTGGTGGTGTCATCAGCTTGCTGCAGGGTTATATGGCCGACTATGTGCTGGGCATTCAATGGTCTTACCTGGTGGGAGTAGCCTGTTTTGCTTACTTGGCTTTCTATGCCATCAGGGCAAAATCTATTTTAAAAGCACAGAACATTGATTTTGACCAGAACGTAACCTCGGGAGGTCATTAAAATAAAAACGTTTAAAAACCCTTTTGAGCAAAAGGGTTTTTAAACTTTGCAAAAGGAACTAAAACCAAAATCAACCTTATTTTTGAATCATGGACCATTCATCGGAATACGCAATAGGCATAGATATAGGTGGCACTAATACCAAGTATGGTATTGTAAACCACAGGGGCGATATATTGATAAACGGAGAAATGAAAACCGATGCCTATATCACCATTGAATCTTTTATTGATGCGCTGTATGAAACCCTGCAGCCGATCATCAAACAACACTGCGGGGAAGATGGCAAGATAAAAGGTATTGGCATTGGCGCACCCAATGGCAACTACTATTCGGGCACCATCGAGTATGCACCCAACCTGCACTGGAAAGGCGTGATACCCATGACCGACCTGATCACTAAAAAGTTTGGTGTGCCTTCATCGCTTACCAACGATGCCAATGCAGCGGCCGTTGGCGAAATGATGTATGGCGCAGCACGTGGCATGCACGACTTTATTATGATTACTCTTGGTACCGGTGTAGGCAGCGGCATTGTTTGCAATGGTCATGTAGTATATGGCCACGATGGATTTGCAGGCGAACTAGGCCACACCATCATCAGGCATGGCGGTCGCAAGCACTGGTCTACCGACCTGGATGGCTCTCTGGAAGCTTATGCATCCGCAACCGGTATTGTACTTACAGCACAGGAACTGCTGAAGCAAAGCAGCGAACCCAGTAGCTTAAGAAATTATAAGCCGGAAGAAATCAACTCTAAGATTGTGTATGAATGCGCAGTAAAAGGTGATGCCATTGCGCAGGAAACCTATCGCTTTACAGGTCAGATTTTAGGCGAAGCGCTGGCCAATTTCATTATGTTTTCTTCACCGGAAGCTATTATCCTTTTCGGCGGCGTTATCAAAGCCGGCGACCTGATATTGAAGCCAACGAAACAACATATGGAAAAAAATCTGCTGCCGATTTTCCAGAATAAAGTAAAGCTTATTTTCAGCGAACTGAAAGAAGCTGATGCTGCTATACTGGGCGCCAGCGCACTGGTTTGGGAGCTGCGCGATTAAAAGGAAAAAGAGACGTTTTTAATAAAAATCTCACCCCGAAAAGGTGAGATTTTTTATTTGTGGCTAATCACACATACTCGTGTATTTTAGGCTTAGCCTGTAACTGTTCGGGCAGGTTTTTCAAAATCAGTTCAATATGGCGGTTATGTGCTTTGGTTTTATACTGGTAAATGACTTCCATTATATCATAATCAATATTGGCACCATCGCTGCCTACCACTTCCACTATCGAATAAGGGGGTATTTCATCCAAAGTTTTTATAATGCCTTTTTTATTTAAAAAGGAAACATCAGGTTCCAACTCTAACATAAAATGCTTAATGTGGCCCTCATCGTGCACATATAAATGATACTCAGACTTGAAATTATTGATCACGAGAAGGTAAAAAGAGTAGGTTATTCCTGCTAGTATACCCACCAGCAGATCAGTTAGAATAATGGCAACAATGGTTACTATAAACGGTTCAAATTGTTTTCTGCCGGCTCTATACATGCTTTTAAAAATGGCAGGATTTGCCAGCTTGCAACCAATTTTCATAATAATAACCGCAAATACAGCATAAGGAATCATTGAAACCATAAATGGAACGGTAAGTGCTGCCAGTAGCAGCCACAAGCCCTGTAAGATACCGGAAACTTTAGTGCGGGCACCACTATCTAAGTTGGTAGTGCTGCGGGCAATGAGCGACATAATAGGAAGACCGCCCAGTATACCGCACAACATATTGCCGGCACCTTGCGCCACCAGTTCGTGGCTTCGGGGCGTAATTTCATTCCGTGGATCTGCCTTATCAATGGCTTCTACTGTTACCAGACTTTCGATAGTGGAAACAAGACAAATAAGTATGGCGGCACGCCAAACATTCGTATCCAAAAAAATAACGGGTATATGAATAAATTGTATGTCAGCTAATAGATTTTTAGGAATGGTAATGTACTGCGATGAATTTAAAGCCAGCTGAGGTATATACTGCTCGAAAATATAAGCCATGCCCATGCCTGCCAGCATCACTATCAGGTAAGTAGGCAGGTAACTGAATTTCTTTGACAGCTTTTTCTCCCACGCATATAAAATAAACACAGATAGCAGGCTGATGATGATGACCCCGGTTGATACCTGCTGCCGTATATGAACGGAATGATCAATAATTTTTGAAACAGAAAGAAAATGATAAAAAGAAACCTTACCGGAAGCATCGATATCCTTATCGCCAATGGCAAAGGGCAATTGTTGAATGATCAGTAAAATGCCTATGGCCGCCAGCATACCTTTCACCACCACCGAAGGAATAAAATAGGCAAAGCCCCCCATGTTAAAAGCACCCAGTAATACCTGCATCAGTCCGGCAAGGGCAATGGCTGCAAAGAAATACTCCAGGTTGCCGCCCAGCATGGCAATGGCGGTTATGCAAACCGTAATAAGGCCGGTGCCGGGCCCGCGAATGCACAAGCGGCTGCGGCTTAAGGCACCTACTACTATGCCGCCAATGATACCTGTAATAAAACCTGAGTAAACCGTAACGCCCGAGGCAAGTGAAATACCAACGCACAAAGGAAGAGCTTCTAAAAAAACATTGACGCTGGCCTTTAAGTCATGCTTTATAAACGATTGCATGTAATACCTGATCTTTCGGTTGGTGATTTTCATATACCGAAAATTTTGATCAACACTTAAAGTGCATCAGGCTGACTACTCAGTTAGCTGGATATGTAATTTAGCCTTTTTTACTGATTAAAAAAATAGCTGGAATAGGTCGCTGTACTTTATCAGACGGGGCAATGGTTTCTTTACCATTTACCAGCAAACAACTGCTGCCACCACCGTCGAGGTTTAAGGCTTCTACGCAGCCAATGTCTTTCAGCATTTGCGCCAGTTGAGTCAGGCTGGCACCTTCGGCCACGCCTTTGTTGCGGCCTTCCACGGCCAGTATAATCAGATAACCATCAGCCGTATAGCCCATTGCTGTGCGCGGGTGTTTGTCGTTAATGGCTTTGCCTCCAAACTTTCGTTCTTCGTTGTTGGTGATTTGTATTTTTCCATTTTGTACCAGAACAGGTCCGCCGCCAACAGCTGTTTGTACTTTCCATTTTTTTAAGCTTTTAATTTCTTGCGTTTCAAATCCATGGTTACCAACAATAAGGTATGTTGATAATTTAACCATCTCCTGAAAAGTATAGGTTTGAACGCTATCTTTTATAGCATCCATCGGTACTTGCATGGCATAGGCCTTCTTAACCGCACTATCCGTATACAACCAGGCCACATCTGCTTTTCGTTTTTTTGATATACCAATGGCACTTCCAAAAACATGCGTATAGGTCAATGTGTCTTTACCTCTATTCTTAATAGTGTTAACGTTGTAAGAAACCAGCTTGCCCTCTTTTACCACCGCATTTAAGTTTTGATTAGTAGCAAAAGAAAAGAACGTAGTATTTACTACAACCAAAGGCTCATTATTCTTATTGTAAAACTGTTGCGGTGTCAACCTTCTTTGATAAGTTGTATCGGCAGAAAAGTCCAGATTCTTATCATCCAGTTTGGCTTTTACGTAATAGGCAATATTGGGTTTGCCATCTACTTCATTGGTTGTTTTAAAAACCTGAACAGATGCAGGTAATGGTCCAAAATCGCTGCTTACATTTTGCCATTGCAATGCCTCTTGCGCTGTAACCGAAAAAGAAAAGGTAAATAAAAGAACAAACGTAAAACTGTTTTTAAAAGGGCGAAGAAAAAGGTAAGAAACCAAAGTCATGTTAAGATTAGTTTTTACAATCAGGTGAAAGCTAAAGTTAAGAATCAAAAGTTTGCAAAAGGAAAAACAGACGTTTTAAATAATGAAGAATGAAAAATTCAGTATGAAAAATACATTGATGTTTCGCGAGCCATTATTATTTCTAAAAATCAAAAGGAAAAACAGACGTTTTATAAAATAAAAAAGCTGCAAAGTTTTTACACTTTACAACCTTACTATTTTAAAAGGAAAATGAGACGTTTCAAAAGAACAATGATATTGACAATTCACCATTCACAATTGACAAAAGGGAAAAGAGACGTTTTGTAAAATCCTGCCTACGCTTCAAAATCCTGCTGTTTCACGGTCGCTTATACAGTCGTCATGGCGTTTTTGGCTTCCCATAGCTGCTTGCCTACACCGGGTGTTACATGGCGCTCGCTGTGATATGAGGAACGCACCAGCGGACCACTTTCCACATAGTCCAATCCAATCTCGTAACCATAAGCGGCATATTCCTTAAATTCATCCGGGTGCACAAAGCGTTGTACCGACAAATGTTTTTTTGAAGGTTGTAAGTACTGCCCTATGGTTACCACATCGCAACCGGCGTTGTACAGGTCACGCAAGGTTTGAAACACTTCTTCTTTCTGCTCGCCCAAGCCCAGCATAATACCGCTTTTGGTGCGCATGCCGCCTTCTTTCAGTGTTTTTATTACCTCCATGCTGCGCCAGTACTTGGCCTGTATGCGCACTTGCCTTGTCAGCCGCTCTACCGTTTCTATGTTGTGCGATATTACTTCTGGTGCGGCATCTATCAAGCGCTGTATGGCCACTTTGTCTCCTTTAAAGTCGGGTATCAGGGTTTCCAGCGTTGTATCGGGGTTTAACGATTTTACAGCTTTGATGGTGTTGTGCCAGATAATGGAGCCACCGTCTTTCAGCTCGTCACGGTCAACCGAGGTAAGCACCGCGTGCTTTACCTTCATCAGGTGA
Organism: uncultured bacterium; assembly: GCA_965363375.1. GTDB lineage: Bacteria > Bacteroidota > Bacteroidia > Chitinophagales > Chitinophagaceae > Flavisolibacter. Next base: position 91 of record CBDTUH010000098.1, on the reverse strand, counting down.
ATGGCTTCGGCTACGCGCTGCGGTTCGTCCCAATCCACAGGCTCGGGGCGGCCGGTGGCCACGGCACAAAAGCCGCAGCCGCGTGTGCAGG
>CBDTUH010000097.1:0-10699 GCA_965363375.1 uncultured bacterium | reverse complement strand
GGTGCTGGGTAAATGCCATCCGCACGGCGACTCCTCCGTATACGATGCCATGGTGCGTATGGCCCAGGAGTGGAGCATGCGCTACACCATGATCGACGGCCAGGGTAACTTTGGCTCCCAGGATGGTGACGGACCGGCGGCCATGCGTTACACCGAGGCACGTATGCAGCGCATTGCCGAATCGATGCTGCAGGATATTGAAAAAGATACGGTTGATTTTCAGCTGAATTTTGACGACTCGCTGGAAGAGCCCACCGTGCTGCCCTCCCGCATTCCACAACTGCTGCTCAACGGCTCCAGCGGTATTGCCGTAGGTATGGCCACCAACATGATGCCGCATAACCTGAGCGAGGTGATTGACGGCTGTATGGCTTTTATCGACAACCGCGAGATTACGATTGATGAACTGATGCAGCATGTAAAAGCGCCCGACTTTCCTACCGGTGGTATCATCTACGGTATGGAAGGCATTAAAAGCGGTTACCATTTTGGCCGTGGCCGCGTGGTATTGCGCGGCAAGGTGCATGTTGATACCAAGCCCAGCGGCCGAGAGCAGGTTATTATTACCGAAGTGCCTTACCAGCTCAACCGCGATGCCCTTTGCGACCGTATAGGACAGCTGGTAAATGAAAAAGCCATTGAAGGCATTGCCCACGTCAATAACGAATCGAACGAAAAAGAAGGCACCCGCATTGTTATCGACCTCAAGCGCGATGCGGTAGCCAATGTGATCATCAACCAGCTGTACAAATACACCGAGCTGCAAACCAGTTATGGTATCAATAACGTAGCTATTGTAAAAGGCCGCCCGCGTATTTTGAACCTGAAGGAGATGATTTCGGAGTTCATCGAGTTCCGCCACGAGGTGGTGGTACGCCGCACGCAGTACGAGCTGAAAGATGCGGAAAGGAAAGCCCACATTTTACAGGGTTACCTCATAGCGCTGGACCATCTGGATGAAGTGATTGCCCTGATACGCGCCTCAGCTACACCCGATATTGCCCGCGAAGCTTTAGTAAATGCAGGCTGGGGACTGGATGAAATACAAGCCAAAGCCATACTGGAACTGCGCCTGCAGCGCCTGACCGGCATGGAGCGCGACAAGATAAAGCAGGAATACGACGACCTGATGAAGCTGATTGCTTACCTGAAAGAGCTGCTGGCTAACGAAGGCATGCGCTACGAAGTAATTAAAAAAGAACTGCAGGAAGTAAAAGACAAGTTTGGCGATGCCCGCAAGTCAGAAATTACCCTGCTGGATAACGAAGTAAGCATTAAAGACCTGATCAAGGAAGAAGATGTGGTCATCACCATATCGCATCTGGGTTATATCAAGCGTACATCGGCTTCCGAGTTTCGTGCGCAGCGCCGCGGTGGCCGGGGTGCCATGGGCGGCAAAACGCGGGAGGAAGATTTTATCGAGCACCTCTTTGTTGCCTCTACCCACCACACACTCTTATTCTTTACCGAAAAAGGACGCTGCTATTGGCTGAACGTGTACCAGATTCCGGAAGGAGAGAAGAACAGTAAAGGCCGCGCCATTCAAAACCTGCTGCAGATAGGGCAGGACGATAAGATACGCGCCATAATAGACATTGCCGACCTGCAGGATGCCGATTATGTGAACAGCCACTACATTGTGCTTTGTACCCAAAAAGGCGTGATCAAGAAAACGGCACTGGCTGACTTTAGCCGTCCGCGCCAGACCGGTGTAAATGCCATTACCATTAACGAAGGCGATCAACTGCTGGAAGCACGCCTTACGGATGGGGGTTGCGAGATCATGATGGCCGTAAGCAGTGGCCGCGCCATCCGCTTCCCGGAAACCAAAGTGCGCCCCACAGGCCGCGGCGCCATAGGCGTTACCGGCATTGAGTCGGAAAGCGCTGATGAGGAAGTAGTTGGTATGATTTGTGTTAATCCATCGACGCCGGAAAGAACCGTACTGGTGGTAAGCGAGAAAGGTTATGGAAAACGCACCCCGGTAGACGAATACCGCATTACCAACCGCGGTGGTAAAGGGGTGAAAACCATTAATGTAACCGAAAAAACAGGCAAGCTGGTAGGCATTATGGATGTAGCACAGTCAGACGACCTGATCATTACCTGCAAAAGCGGCATCACTATCAGAATGGAAGTAGCCCACATCAGCGAGCTGGGCCGTGCCACACAGGGTGTTAAATTAATAAGAATAGACGACGGCGACGAAATAGCCGCCATTACACGCATAGACGAACAGGACGAAGAAGCAATAGTAGAATCCCTGGAGGCTGCCGCCGAGGTAAATACAGCACCTGCAGCCGGTGAAACCGATACAACGCTTTCCGCCGAAAATGCATCTGATGAAGAGAGTAACGATCAACCATAAAAATTCTAAACAAACAACAATGCGTAAAGTATTATTATCAGCATTACTTGTTACGGCAGCATCAGTTGCTGTAAATGCACAAAAGATCTCCGATGTGCAGAAGCGGATCAGCGAAAACAAATACACCGAGGCTAAGGAAGGCATTGACAAAATACTGGCTACCGAAAAAGGCCAGAAAGATGCCAATGCCTATTACTACAAAGCTATCGTATACAACAGGCTGGCTAAAGACAGCACGGTAGACAACAGTGCATACAGGCTGGAAGCATTAAACGCCTACAAAAAATACCAGGAAATGGACCCCAAGAACGTTATGGGAACCCTGGAGCAGAACGTAACGCTTTTCGACATCTACAGCGATTACTTTAACAAAGGCATTCAGCTGCACAACACCAAGCAGTACGACAAAGCACTGGAGCATTACCGCAATGCACTGGAGGCGCAGCAGTACATCAACACTAAAAACTTTGAGTACAACGGTCAGGCTTTACCTGCATTGGATACAGCCCTTACCCTGTATGCCGGCAGTGCCGCCTTTTTATCGGGCGATACGGCTACCGGTGTTAAGTATTTTCAGCAGATAGCGGATGCCAAAGTAGGCGGTAAAGATTATATGGAAGTACACCAGATGCTGGTAGACTACTACAACCGCACTGGCGATGTAGCCAACCGCGACAAATACACCGCTATTGGCCGCGAACTGTATCCTGACAACGACTATTGGGTGTACTTTGAACTGTACGACCCGACACTGAAGGAAGACAAGAATAAACTGTTTGCTAAGTACGAAGACCTGATGGCCCGCTACCCCGAGCAGAAAGTGCTGGCGCTGGACTATGCTATTGAGCTGTTTAACCACACCTATGCACAGGATAAGCCTGCCGATTACAATGCCCTGCAAACAAAGCTGGAAGGTGCCATTAACAATGCCATTAAGGTTAACAACAGCGCTGAGGCCAACTTTTTGATGGTGCAGCACATGTCTAACAAAATATACGACCAACAGGAAGCGCTGCGCGCCATTGCCGCCAGCAAAAAACCTGAAGACGTAAAAAAGAGAACTGCGCTCACCGCAGACATCAACAAGCTGCAGGATGCCTCGCTGCCTTATGCAGAAGCGGCCGCACAGCAGTTTGGCTCGCGCACCGACCTGAAACTGGTAGACAAAGCCAACTACCGCTCTGTACTGAACCAGCTGATGAACTACTACAAAAAGAAAGGCAACGATGCCAAAGTAACCGAGTACGAGAACAAGCTGAAAGGACTGGGTTCTTAACTCTTAAAGCAATAAAACAAAAAAAGCCGGTAGCAATACCGGCTTTTTTTATTGACATCAGGAAAAAGTGAATGGTAAATTATGAATAGCAAATTCAATAATTCAAGCAAGAGACCAAAAGAAACGATTATAAAATCAGGTTCATTTTTTTAAACCTGTTCAATCACTTTTTAAAAGGAAAAAGAGACGTTTTTTAATACGCGCAAGCCTTTTACAGCTTACCCAAAATGCCCATAACAAATATGTAGGAGATGGCGCCAACGCCTAAGAACAGAATAATAAATAAAGTGCACCAGAACTGGTCAATCGATTTTTTCATTGGAAGTTGGATATTGGTTTTTAGTTGAAATGTTTACGCAGGCATAAAGAAAACCATTAAGCTTTTTATTTCAAAGTGTTTGGATATATATTTTTTTTCTTCACATAAGGGTAGGCTTTAAAAGGAAAAACAGACGTTTTTTATTGAAGATGTAAACATTAGAATTGAATATTTAAGGAGAAGCGAAAGGGAAAAAAGACGTTTTAAAATTTATGTTGTACGATTTTGGATTTTCATTTTCGTTTTATTGTACAAAAGGAAAATGAGACGTTTCCATTTATCAAAAAAAGCTACCGGCAACGAAATTTGTTCAGATTTCCGGTTCTACAAAATCGGGGTTGCCCAGCCAGGAGGAGCCGTGCAGGTCTAAAAAAGCCTCGGCAATTTCGGCGTGATGAAGTTCGCGCGCCCCTTTTTGCGAAAGGGCAATGGGGTAAAAGTTCTCCTGGTTGAAGGAAAGCAGGAAGTGAGGCCCGTTGCCATACTGCAGTGTAAAATCGTAAAACTGCTTTTCGTACAGGTCTTCAAAAAGGGGTATCAACTCACTGTTGGCATCAATCAGGAAATGCTTCATGATGAGGTGTTTTTGTTTACTAAAGTTAGACCTTATTTGTTTGGAAAGAGGCGCAGAAAGGAGAGTGGCAAAACGTCTGTTTTTCCTTTTGATTTACGGACCGGCGCTAAAATGCACAAGCCCCGGTGATGTAGAAACAAATCCGGGGCTTTGTTGAGATAAAGTTCGGTATAAAGGTATAGATATTGGAAAAGGCCGCGGGTTAGAATGCAATTAAAACAAGATTAGAACGGGTGAAATCAATGGCTGTATGCATTTATTTAAAGGCAAGCCAACACGCAAATTGCTTAGAAGGAAACTAAGCGAGGATTATAACTCGTATTATGTTATTCAGGTTGGCCGTAGGGCGGGTGGCAAAATCCTAAGTTTTCAAAAAGGATTTTGGCCTGTGCGATGGCAAGCCGCTAAAGGCGTGCGATGGCTGTTTTAAAAAAAATATTCAGAGGGAATTATGCCGATAGGCATTTAGCCCGTAGGGCTTTCTTTAATGAAGCTCCGTTAAGCTTCTATATTATTCTCATGCAAACAATCCTAATATTGCTGCTATCACTGAAATTATTCCTAAGATAATTTGCCACTTCTAATTAATTCCATTTAAACAAGTACGTTAATAATGCAACCAGTAATCCTATTAAAAGAGCAATTACTATGTCTTTGAGCATTTTTATTGCGGCCTTCGTTGGTGCACTTGTTTTTCTATTCAGACGCAGAACTTTCAAATAATAAATGTTCTTATTGTTACCGTGTTGCGTTCGCTCAATCATCCCATCTCTCACCATTGCATTAACGGTATCATCAATAAAGTTGTTTGCATTATGGTAGTCCATATGCTGTAAATCCAATAGGTCAGGTGTAAGCAAATTGCGGTCTAAACGTTCATCGTGGATTTTAGCAAATTCAATAATCTTTTCAGCGAGTTCCGATTGTAGGTGGGTCATCGTGCAGCTAGTTTTGATTACCCTAAGATAACCCCGCATAGCACGATAAAACAGAAGCGTGGGCATATTTTTTCTAAAACGAAGATATGCCCTGTGCGCCTGTTTAACATAATATAAATTATAGGCTAAAATCTATTTTAAAGTAAATGCCGTTTTGAGCACCGCCTATAATGAGCCGTTATATTAAGCAGGCAATCCAAGCTGCGCTGCAATTCTTAAAAATCATAACAACAAAGAAAAAGGCGCCATGCGCCTTATAAAGTTTCAAAACGTCTCTTTTTCCTTTTAATGCTTTACGGCATCCCAGGCTTTGTTGGGGCTGTTCACCGTTCTGCGGAAATCGCCGCGTACGGCTTTCAGCGCAAACTTTTCTTTGTCTATTTCGGCCCTGGTGCGGAAACCCAGCTTTCGAAGAATGGGCAATGGCGGACACCAGCCCTGTATGGCATGCTGCACTAAAAAGCTAGTAACAATGATGGGCACAGCCAGCCAGCGCTTGTCCACCACCAGGCCCAGTACCGTGCCCGTTATGGCCAGCGTGGCGGCGTTCAACTGCAGCGTTCTTTCAATATCCCATTCCTTATCCAGTTCGCTGATGCGGTCATCTATCACTTCGTATTCACTGCCGGTATAGTTTTTCAGGTTTTCTTTTATTTCCTGATCTACTTTACGGTTTTGCTCCGGGTTGCTGGCGCGGCGCACGCGGCCTTGTTCTTCTGATTGCATAAGGGTGCTTTTTTACCTCAACTTATGCAACATTCGTTCCCAACCCGCAGTGCAACCAATCTTATGCTTTTTTTAAAACGTCTCATTTTCCTTTTAAAAGCTTGCTAACCATTATGTTAAGCTGCTTAGTACAGCAGCCTTACCTTAATGGTATGAGGCACTTCTTTCAGCAGCTGCGCCGCTTGTTTCGACAGTTGCTTGTCCACATCCACCACCACATAGCCAATTTTATCGTTGGTTTTCAGGTATTGTCCCACAATGTTGATGTTGTGACCGGAAAGCTGACTGTTAATCTGCGACAGCACACCCGGTACGTTGTTATGAATGTGCAGCACGCGGTGCGACCCGGCTTGCGGCGGCAAGGCCAGCGCCGGTACGGTGTGTGAGCCAAAGGAAATTCCTTTTTCCAGAAACTGCAGCAGCTTGTTGCTTACATCGTCGCCAATGTTTTCCTGCGCCTCCTCGGTAGAACCTCCAATGTGCGGGGTCAATATTACGTTAGGTATATTTTGCAGCGGTGTTGTAAACGGGTCACCATTTTTTTCTGGCTCCACAGGAAAAACATCGATAGCGGCGCCTTTTATCTGACCGCTTTCCAGCCCTTTTCTCAGCGCTTCCAGGTCCACTACTTCTCCCCTTGCATAATTAATAAGGATGGATCCTTTTTTAAAATATTTGATATTGGTTTTGTTGATGAGGTTGCGCGTGGTGCTGTTGTCGGGTACATGCAGGGTCACCACGTCGGATTTTCCCAATATTTCCTTCAGGCTGCTGTTGGCCATAGCATTACCCAGCGGCAACTTGGTTTCCACATCATAAAAAAGCACTTTCATGCCCAGCGCTTCGGCCAGCACGCTTACCTGCGAGCCTATGTTGCCGTATCCAATAATGCCCAGTGTTTTGCCGCGCAGTTCGTAGCTGCCGCTGCTTTCCTTTAGCCAAATGCCATTGTGCGCAGCCTTGTTTTTTTCAGGAATTTTACGGATGAGCATAATGGCGGCACCAATCACCAGCTCGGCTACGGAGCGTGTATTGCTGTAAGGAGCGTTAAAAACAGCCACGCCCAATTCAGTAGCACTGTCCAGCGCCACCTGGTTTACACCAATGCAAAACGCACCGATGGCCTGGAGCTTTTTGGCCGCTTCCAGCACGCGCGGGGTAATATTTGTTTTGCTGCGGATGCCTAAAATATGAACATCTTTAATGGCTGCAACAAGCTCGGCTTCGGTAAGGGCTTTACTCAGTTGTTGCACCTGTGTATACCCTTGTTTGGTAAAATTAGCGGCGGCTGCAGAACTAATATTTTCTAAAAGCAGGATTTTTATTTTTTCTTTCGGATAAGAAGTTGCGCTTGTTGCCATAGTACAAATATGCGCATAAATTAAAAAACCGTTTTTATTGAATTTCTTATTTTGGAGTCGTTTTTGCAGTTTAAATACCAAATCGTTAACCGTATTACCCTTTATTTGTAAAAAAACAGAAAGGTTTGAAAAATTTTTACCTGGCAGGCATCTTGTTTTTATTGTATAGCTGCCAATCATCCAAAGACCCTGAAAATACCATGTCAGCTTCGGCACAATCGGCGCCCAAACCCCGCCTGAGTGTGCAGGAAAAAGCTCATTACAGTGCGCTGGCCACACATTTTATTGACAGCATTATCAATAAGAAAAACTTCAACGGCAGCATCCTTATTGCCAAGAAAGGTGTACCCGTATATGAAGAATATTTTGGTTATAAAAACATCCGCACAAAAGATACGCTAACCGCGGAAACACCATTGCAGATTGCCTCTACCTCTAAAACCATGACGGCCGCCGCCGTGCTGCAGCTGGTGCAGCAGGGCAAGTTAGGCCTCAACGATACCATCACCAAATTCTTCCCGCAGTTTCCGTATGGCGATATCACCGTAAAAATGCTGCTGAACCACCGCAGCGGCCTGCCCGAGTATTTATACTTTTTTGAAAAGAACGGCTGGGACCGCAACACCTTTGCCACCAATAACGATGTCATTAATGCCATGATCACCTGGAAGCCCGGGCGCGCCTCGCGTGCCAATGCCCGCTTCGATTATTGCAATACCAACTTTGCCCTGCTGGCCTCTATTGTGGAGAAAGTAAGCGGCACGTCGTTTCCGCAGTACATGAAGCAATACATTTTTGAGCCGTTGCACATGAAAAACACTTTTGTATACACCATGGCCGATACCGCACGCTTTACGCCTTCTTACAACTGGGATGGCAGTGAGTGGCAGCTCGACTTCAGTGATGGTGTATATGGTGATAAGAACGTGTACTCCACCCCACGCGACCTCCTGAAATGGGACCAGGCATTGTATACGGAACAGGTGGTGAGCAAACAATTGTTAGACTCTGCCTACAAACCTTACAGCCACGAAAAGCCAGGACTGCACAACTATGGGCTGGGTTGGCGTCTGCTGATGTACCCGCACGGCAAAAAAGTAATATATCACAATGGCCGCTGGCATGGTTTCAATTCTGCCTTTACGAGGCTGACGGATGAAGAAGTAACCATAATTATGCTGGTCAACAAATTTAACCGCGGTATTTACCAGACAGCAAGAAAAATGTACAACACTTTTGGCCCTTACGATGTGGATAGTATTGACGAAGTAGAATAACTTTAAGCTACCGGATGAACGCCCGGTTCCCTTAACTGTGAAGATATTTTCCGCTCCGCAAATAAAAGCCTGGGATGCCTACACCATTGCCCACGAGCCCATTGCCTCTATCGACCTGATGGAGCGTGCCGCCCAAGCCTGTACGGACTGGCTGCTGCAGCGGTTTCCGCAGTAAAAGCATTTTAAGCTGTTTTGCGGCAAAGGCAACAACGGCGGCGACGGGCTGGCTATAGCGCGGCTGCTGTATCAAAAAGGATTTGAGCCTTCGGTATATATCCTTGAGTTTGGCAAAATAGGTTCAGACGATTTTCAGCAAAACCTGCAGCGCCTGCACGGGCTTTCCGTTCCTATCACATTTATACATTCGGCAGAACATTTCCCTGAAATTGTTATTAATGATTTGTTGGTAGATGCGCTTTATGGTTCCGGCCTCAACAAACCACTGGATGGGCTGAGTGCAGCACTGGTCAAACATATCAACAACGGCGCTGCAAAAGTTATTTCCATTGATGTGCCCAGCGGCCTTTTTATGGATGCATCTTCTAAAGGAAACGAAATGGTAAAAGCGCATGTTACCCTAACGTTTGAAACTTATAAGCTTGCGCTATTGATGGCTGAAAACGCACCCTATATCGGAGAAGTGGTGGTATTGCCCATTGGCTTGCATAAAGGCTTTGCCGAGGCAGAAGATGCGCCTTTTGTGCTGACGGAATTAAAAGGAATTTTAGGGGTTTTGAAAAACCGCAACCGGTTTGGGCACAAAGGTACTTATGGCCATGCGCTACTGGTGGGCGGCAGCTGGGGCAAAACAGGCGCCATGGTTTTGACAACTAAAGCCGCTTTAAGAACCGGCTGCGGACTGCTGACCACCTATGTGCCCCACAGCAGCTATGTTATTATGCAAACATCTGTGCCGGAGGCCATGACGCTGACCGACACCAATGATAATTATATCACTACAGCACCTGAAGACCTGAAGAAGTTTAACGCCATAGGTATTGGTCCCGGCATGGGTACGCAAGATGAAACCGAACTGGTGCTGGAACAACTGGTGCTGCAGGCCAAAGTACCCCTGGTGCTGGATGCCGATGCGCTGAACTTGCTGGCCGGTGCCAAAAGGGTTTTAAGACGTTTGCCGCCGGGCACTATTTTAACGCCCCACCCCAAAGAAGCCGACCGTTTGTTTGGCGAAAGCAGGAACGATTTTGAAAGATTAGAACTGGTGCGTCAAAAAGCGGCGGAGCTTCAGTGCATTATTGTACTCAAAGGTCATCATACGTTTACTGCCTTACCCAACGGGCAGGGCTACTTCAACAGCACCGGCAATTCGGGCATGGCCAAAGGCGGCAGCGGCGATGTGCTCACTGGTATTATTACTTCTTTACTGGCGCAAGGTTATAGCGCGGCTGAGGCGGCGGTGCTGGCAGTGTACCTGCACGGGCTGGCCGGCGATGAGGCTGCCAAATCTTTTACCATGGAAGCCATGCTGCCTTCCGACCTCGTGCAAGCACTACCGCAGGCATTTGCTTTTTTGCAGCAACAGCAAACAAAAGGAAAATAAGACGTTTTGGAACCCTTTTTGATTTTATCATTTTTAAAATGGAATAACTATGGCAGATCAAAATTTCAACATGGTATTGAGTGGTGTTCCTTACACCGTAAAAGTTTCGCCTTTTGATTTTAATGCAGAAACAAGGTTTAAAGTAACCTACAATGGTGGTGATGAGCATATTTTTACCTGGGACAGCAGCATGGGGCGATATGCCGCAATAGATGATGATGCCTCTACCATCCCCGACGAGCTGGAAGTGGCCATTTCTGAAAAGCTGCAATCAGTGCGGGCTTAACATCTTCTTTTAA
>CBDTUH010000096.1:0-10730 GCA_965363375.1 uncultured bacterium | reverse complement strand
TTATCCGCGATGTGGGCAAGCATATTTCGGTAAACTATATGCTGAGCAAAGACAGCGTTAAAAAACGCATTGAAGGCGAAACCGGCATTTCCTTTACCGAGTTCAGCTACCAATTGATACAGGGTTACGATTTTTACTGGCTGTATAAAAATAAGGGCTGTAAGCTGCAAATGGGCGGCTCCGACCAGTGGGGCAACATTACAACGGGAACAGAACTCGTGCGTCGTATGGCCGGCGGCGAAGCCTTTGCCGCTACCTGCCCGCTGATAACCAAAGCCGACGGCGGCAAATTTGGCAAAACCGAAAGCGGAAACGTGTGGCTCGATCCGCAGCGCACTACGCCCTACCAGTTTTACCAGTTTTGGCTGAACGCCAGCGATTACGACGCAGAAAGGTGGATCAAAATATTTACGTTTTTACCGCAGGAAGAAATCAATAACCTGGTGGCCGAGCACCAGCAGGATGCCTCTAAACGGGTGCTGCAAAAGCGGCTGGCGCAGGAAGTTACCATTTTTGTACATGGGCTGGAAGAGTACCAAAAAGCCATTGAAACCACCCAAAAGCTGTTTGCCCAGCAAAACGCCTCGGCCGATGCCCTTTCGGTAGAAGACCTGGAGGGTATGGAAGGCATTGTGAGGCTTGACCTGCAGCGCAGCCAACTGGACGGAGGCGTAGATGTAGTGTCTTTTTTAACCGATACATCTATTTTTCCCTCTAAAGGCGAAGCCCGCAAGATGATACAGAACGGCGGCGTGAGCATTAACCGTAAAAAAGTAGAGGGCGTGCAAATGACGGTTGACAGTTCGCTGCTGCTGCACAACCAGTACCTGCTGGTGCAAAAAGGCAAAAAGAACTATTACTTGGTAAAAAGCATTTAAAAGGAAAAAGAGACGTTTGGTGAGAATGTAACTTCAAAATCAAAAATGTAAAAGTAAAAACAGACGTTTCAAAAAATGTGAGGCGTAAAAGGTAAAACGTCTGACTGATCTTAAAAGGAAAAGGAGACGTTATTATATAAAGAGCCCTGCAACCATTGTTTGCGGGGCTCTTTATTAAAAGGGAGGCCAGACGTTTTGCATTGTACTGCTTTCCTCCTTTTCTCTGTGCGAAATATTTTAAAAGGAAAAATAGACGTTTTGAATCCTGCTAATTCCTTACAATCCCACTAATCAGCGGTTTGAAAGGGAAAAGAAATGTTTTGCTATGGGAAGACACTTTTGAATTTGAACGCGCCGTCCGCGAAATCCTGTATTGAACAATCTGCGCCATCCGCGATCCGTTTTACTCTACAATCACTTTCTTTTTTATAACGGCGCCTTCGTACATTTCCATCATAAATTTGCGCTCCTCCAGCAGGTAGCCATTGCCCTTTTCGCAAAAATGCACTTTCAGGTTTTCGATGCTTACCGGGCAGCCGTCGGGTATATCAGCAATGTTGCTGTGGCGTATGTCGTGGCCATCCAGTATCATTACCAGGCCGCTGCCAATAGCTTCCATTTTGTTGCCTTCGGTTATCAGCATGCCGGTGTCCTCGCCAAGGCCAAGGCCAATACAGGCCGGGTTGGTGGCAATGGCCTGCGCCAGCCTTCCAAAGCGGCCGCGCTTTTCAAAGTGCGAATCAATAATCACATCATCAATAAAGCCCAGGCCGGTAGTAATTTTTACTTCGCCTTTCAGGTGCGCACGCGAGGCTTCGCCTTCATAAATCATGGTATTGCTCATAGCCATAGCACCGGCACTGGTACCGGCAATCACAAAAGGTTCGGTTTGATAGCGGTGTAACAATATTTTTAAAAAATGGGTGCCGCCAAAAGTTGCGGTCAGACGCATCTGGTTGCCGCCGCTGAACATAATGGCATCGCACTTCATTAGCCGCTGCAGGTATTCTTCGTTGGCGGCATCGTGGCGGTTTCGGATGTGCATTTCGCCTACATTAATACAGCCTATTTTTCCAAAAGCATTCAGGTAATTGTTGCCCACTTCAACAGGGATGGTAGAGGCCGTAGTTACTACTTCTATGCGTGCTTCGTTGCCGCCCGCCTCCTGCACAAAACGGCGCAGAATGGCCAGCTCAAAAAAGTTGAGATTGTTGCGTTGTATTTCGCCTCTCTCCAAGTTGGTACCTTTGTCTTCCGCTCCTCCTATCGCTATTAGTTTTCCTTTAGGTTGTTGCATTGTATTGGATATCGTGGTTTATTGAAGTTTAAACATACAAAATTACATCAGATTATGCCAGCCCCAGGCTTAATTCGATAAAACTAGCTTAAAATAAGGCAGGCTGGTTTGTGTATTAGACAAAAAACAGGCCTGCTGGTTCAGCCTGCATTTGTTAAAGCAATGGCAAATTTTATACTGCAAGTAGGGCCATAATTCCGCAGAAGCAAAACGTCTGTTTTTTCTTTTTATTCTTCTTTTGTATTTGAAAAACGTCTCTTTTTCCTTTTACCTTTTTTGGGGTTTTAAAAAGAAAAAGAGACGTTTTAGAAAAGAAAATAAAGGGCATAAAAAAAGGCCGGATTTGCATCCGGCCCCTGTTGACCCATAAGGATTCGAACCTTAACAGACAGAACCAAAATCTGTAGTGCTACCGTTACACCATGGGTCAATCCGTAAATTTGGATTGCAAAAATAAGGCAGTAAATAATATCAACAAAATCATTTTGCACTAATTGTTTGCAAATCGGTCAATTTTCCTTTTCCGCCGCTTTGCTCCTCCTCTTCTTTAATGCTTTTTATCTTATCCAGCGCACCGGTCACCTCATCGCACATTACAAACACCAGGCTGCCTTTAGGCGCATGGTGGTAGGCGTGGTCAATAGCCTCCCGCTCGTCGGGCACCACCGTTATTTTTTTGGCCTCGTCTACTTCGGCCACGCCGGTTCTCACCAGTTCCACAATTTCCCCTTCGGTGCGGCCGCGCAGGTTTTTATCGGTACGGATGATCACCTCGTTAAAATATTTTGCTGCAATAGCGCCCAGTGCCCTGATGTCCTCATCGCGGCGGTCGCCGGTGCCGGTGATGATGCCCGTGATGTAAGGATAATCCAACTGGCTTACAAACTGGCCTACCAGCTCCAGCCCGTGTGGGTTGTGCGCATAATCTACCAGGAAAGTGCAGTTGTTCATCTGGAAAAAATTGAGCCTGCCCGGCGTGATGGTTGCCGAAGGAATAAACGTGAGCAGCGCCTGCCTGATATCTTCAATGGTGATGTTTTTAAACAGGTAAGTACTCATTACGGCAGGCAGCACATTGGCAATGTTGTGCAGCGCTTTGCCTCCATAAGTAACCGGAATATCCTTAACTGGCAGCACCCGCACCTTCCAGGTTTCTTTTAAAATGGTAACATAGCCGTTTTCAAACACGCAGGCCATGCCGCCGCCTTCACAATGTTCTTTTACCCTTTCGTTATCGGCATTCATACTAAAAAGTGCAATGTTGCAGCTGAGGTCTTTGCGCATGGCATACACCAGGTCGTCATCGGCATTTAAAATGGCATATCCGTCTTTGGTAACTGTTTCGGGCACCACCTGTTTTACTTTGGCCATTTGCGCTACGGAGTTGATGCCGCCCAGGCCTATATGGTCGGCAGCCACATTGGTCACCACGGCCACGTTACACTGCTGAAATGCCAGCCCGCCGCGCAAAATGCCGCCGCGCGCGCACTCCAGCACCGCAAAATCAACCGTAGGATCTTTTAGTACAAACGAAGCTGAAATAGGCCCGGTACAATCGCCCTGCATCATCAGCTGGTTTTGTACATACACACCATCGGAGGTGGTAAAACCTACTTTTTTTCCGGCTGTGCGGGCAATATGGGCCGTTATACGCGTAGTAGTGGTTTTGCCATTGGTACCTGTAACGGCTATTATAGGTATACGACCATCCGTTCCTCGCGGGAAAAGCATATCCACAACAGGTTCGGCCACATTGCGCGGCAGGCCTTCGGCAGGCTCTACGTGCATTCTAAAGCCCGGTGCGGCATTTACCTCCAGTACGGCGCCACCATTGTCTACCAGCGGTGTTTTCAGGTCAGGCGCCATAATATCAATACCGCAAATATCAAGACCAATAATTTTGGCAATACGCTCGCACATAAAAATATTGGCAGGGTGTACTTCGTCGGTAACATCGGTAGCAGTGCCGCCAGTGCTTAAGTTAGCGGTGGGCTTCAGGTACACCACCTCGCTTGGCTGCGGCACGGTTTGCAAAGTATATCCTTTATCGCTCAGCATTTTGTGGGTAAAATCGTCAATCTTTATTTGGGTCAGCACCTTTTCATGCCCATAGCCGCGGCGCGGGTCTTTATTGGTTTCTTCAATCAGCTTTTCAATCGTACTTTCTCCATCGCCAACTACAGAAGCCGGCGTGCGCAAGGCCGCACATACAAATTTGTAATTGATGACCAGCACCCGAAAATCGTATCCGGTAATGAACTTTTCGCAGATAACGGCACGGCTCCACTTTTGTGCATCGGTCAATGCTTTTTTGGCTGCTTCCCAATCGTTGATGTTGGTAGTGGCGCCTTTACCGTGGTTGCCATCAACAGGTTTTAATACTAAGGGATAACCTACTTTTTGTACAGCTGTTTCCAGCTCTTCTTCGTTATATACAATCACGCCGCGCGGCACCGGCACTTCGGCAGCCTGCAGCAAAGCCTTGGTTTCTTCTTTATCGCCGGCAATGTCTACACCTATAGATGATGTGGTGCTGGCAATGGTGGCGCGTATGCGTTTTTGATGCACACCATAACCCAGTTGCACCAGCGAGTGTTTATTAAGCCTTATGTAAGGGATGTTACGGCGTGCGGCTTCGGATACTATGCTGCCGGTAGAGGGTCCCAGCCTTGTGTTTTCCCTTATTTCGCGCAGCTGTTGAATGTCGTGTTCCAAATCATATTCGGCACCATCTACCAGCGCCTGCGCCACGCGCACCGCAGCTTTGGCGGCATAAATGCCTGCATCTTCTTCCATATAGTCAAACACCACGTAGTACACGCCTTCGCGCTCGCCGGTGCTGCGCGTTCGGCCAAAGCCACAGTTCATGCCGGCCAGTGTTTGCAGCTCCAGTGCAATGTGTTCTATCACGTGTCCCATCCAGGTACCTTCTTCCACGCGCATAAAAAAACCGCCGCGCACGCCCTCGCTGCAGCGGTGCGCAATCATGGTGGGCAAAAGGTTTTTGATACGTTCTAAAAAGCCTTCAATAACATTGGTAGGCTGCTGCTCCAGCTCCTGCAGGTCCAGCTTCATCTGTATCAGTCTGGGCCGGCGAATGCTCCAGTAGTTAGGTCCTCTCAATACTTTTAGTTCCAGTATGTGCATAATAGGTGTTAAGAAAGAAAATAATTCAATTTAGTTATTGTTGTGCATATATATATCAGCTTGCTGCTAACCCTGTAAATTGAAATGGATTACATGTTAAGAAAACATGGATTTGCAATGCCGGTATGCATTCAGTTTTTGTACCACAATTGTTGTAAATGGTAAAAGCCTAAAAATAAAAACGTCTCGCCTTCCTTTTGTGAATGGTGAATAGGATTACAGAATGTACAAGTGAGTGACACAACAGCCGCTCAATAGAATTACAAAAAGTCCGTCAACAAAAATGTCTCGCCTTCCTTTTGTAGATTAAAGTTGAGTGTATTCAAAACGTCTATTTTTCCTTTTACATTTTGCATTTTTTAAGTAGCGCTCATTTCCACTTATAGGTTTTCATTTTACACTTTTGACTTTCCATGAAACGTCTGTTTTTCTTTTTAAAAATCAGTTGTTGTTAATCCCATTTTTCTTTGGGTGATAGGGTGCGCAGCATCCAGCGGTCGCAGCCAAAGTGGCCGGTGTTGCCCAGCGGCCCGTCCAGGTATTGAAAGCCAAATTTCTCGTAGGTTTTTAGCGCCTGCTGCAGTTCGGGCATGGTTTCTATATACACCTGCGTGTAGCCAAGCTGCTGCGCGGCCTGCAGGCTTTTTTGTATCAGCCGGCGGCCCAGGCCAATGCCACGGCTTTGAGGGCTCAAGTACATTTTTACCAGCTCGCAGGTGCCGGGCGGCAAGCCTTCAGAAGGAAAAATGCCGCCACCGCCCAGAATTTCGCCATCCCTTTCCGCCACAAAATAAGCAGCACCTTCTTTTTGAAACAACTGGTAAAGGGCATCGGTGGTTTCGTCGTAATAAACGGTGCCGGGCTTGTTGGCGCCAAATTCTTTTAAAGCAGAACGTATAATAACGGCCAATACCTCATTATCGGTAATTTTTAGGGGCCTGATGGTAATTTGGTCGAGGTTTGTTTGCATATGGATGCAAAAATGCAGATAAATTCCTCATTCAAATCCCTGCAAATAAGTATTACCACTTAGTTGAATTTAAAAATACTGACTAACCTGATGAAATTTTTGGTACGAATTATGTGTATGTGGATGCTCTTCTACATCTTTGACGAAAGAAATCCTACAGAAAGACCATAAATCCATCTTTCTTGTGAAAAACCCGAAATATCCAATCCTTTGAAAGTCCGACAGGCGTCCGTCCGGAAAGAAAACATTGACCACTATCAATTACGCCTGAAAGAATTATTCCCCTTCTTTTGAAGGGGAATTTCATTTCACTTTTTCTGATTAAGGTAAGGCAATAAAACTTTGCCGGCTATGAATAAAACCAATGGAAGCATGTAATGCAAGATTAATGTTTGAACTTTGTTCTTTAATCCATACCCTACTGAACTAAACCGCTCGATACCGTCCTAACCTTAAGAAAGCACCGTTCACATAAGTACCTTATTTCCCTATTAAACTAATTATAATCTGTACGCTATTGTACCATCCCCTGCCTTTGCGCAGGGGATTTTTTTTATCGCGGATTTCGCGGATTATAAATTCAAGATTGCACGGAATGGGTTGTTTCGGTTCTGACTGCTACACGGTTTGCCAAACGTCTGTTTTTCCTTTTGATGTAGTATTGTTTGTCTCATTTCGAAACGTCTCCCCCTTCCTTTTAGATTTTTTCCTTTTTCCTTTTTAATTTTTCATTTTACTACTTACATAAAAAAAACGCCTTCCAAAGTGGAAGGCGCTGTATAAAAACGTCTGTTTTTTCTTTTATGGGAAGATGCCCAGCTCGGCATAAGAAGTGCCCACTTTGTTGATAGCTACCACAAAGGCTGCGGTGCGCATGTCGGGTATCTGCGGGTTGCGCTTCCACTCGTCCATAATTTCGCGCGTAGCGGTAATCATGGTTTCTTCCAGCCCGCTGTATACCAGGTCTACTTCATCCGGGCCATGCATGATAAACTGGCGCTCGCGGTCTACCACGCTTTTACCGGTCAGTTCTTCTATCTGTCCCAGTATGTGGTGGTTCATGTTTTCGGTAAAGCGTTTTTCCATACGGCCATAACGCACGTGGCTTAAGTTCTTCAACCACTCAAAGTAAGACACAGTTACACCACCGGCATTCAGGTACATATCGGGCACTACCAGCGTGCCTTTACCAATAAACACTTCGTCTGCTTCGGGCGTCAATGGTCCATTGGCACCTTCACCAATAATTTTTGCTTTAATGCGTGGTGCATTGTCACCATTAATTACATTCTCCAGCGCAGCAGGAATCAATATATCGCAATCGTACTCCAGTGCATCAGTGTTTTTGGCAAAGTTGCTGGCGCCGCTAAAGTTGAGGATAGAACCGGAAGCTTTGCGGTGCTGGAAAACAGCATCCACATCCAGCCCGTCGTTGTTATAAATGGCACCTTCGTATTCGGCCAGCGCCACTATTTTAGCACCTGCATTCTGGAAGAATTTGGCTGCATGGTAACCTACGTTGCCCAGGCCCTGCACAATAATGCGCTTGCCTTCAAGTCCGGTGGTTAGTCCCAGTTTTTCCATTACATCGGTCATGCTTACCACTTCGCGGATACCGTAGAAAATACCTAATCCGGTAGCTTCGCGGCGGCCGCGCACACCACCTTGTGTTACGGGCTTACCGGTAACACAGCCGGCAGCATCCAGCTCGCCGGGGCGCAGGCTCTGATAAGTATCTACAATCCACGCCATTTCGCGTTCGCCGGTGCCGTAGTCGGGCGCAGGTACGTCGGTACCGGGGCCAATAAAGTTTTTCTTTACCAGTTCGGCTGTGTAGCGGCGTGTAATTTTTTCCAGCTCGTATACACTGTATTTGCTGGGGCTGATTTTAATACCACCTTTACCGCCACCAAATGGCACGTTTACAATAGCACATTTATAGGTCATGAGGGCAGCCAGGGCCATCACTTCATCCTGGTTTACTTCGGCGGCAAAGCGGATACCACCTTTACAGGGTGTTTTGTGGTGAGAGTGCTGCACGCGGTAGGCTTCAATTACTTCTATATGGCCATCATCCATACGTACAGGAAAACGCATCTGGTATACGGAGTTACATTCTTTGATCTGCTCCAGGATGCCTGGATCCCATTTGGTGAAGCCGGCGGCTTTATCAAAACTTCTTGTTACGGAATTAAAAAAGCTGTATTCTGCTGACATGAGAAATTGTTTATGGTTTATGAATCGTTAGATTGTTTTCTTTTTCGAGTTTGGTGATTTTTCTGTCGAGGCGCACCAGGTAAATAATAATGCCTGCAAAGATGGTGAGAATAACGGCTACCACCACATAAATTTTTCCATTCTGGCGCATGGTGTCCGCCATTTCCACATGGTCGGTATCCTGGGCCCAGGTTACAAGCTGTAACAAAACGGCTAGGCAAAAGAGCGCGGCTTTTTGTATCATGATTTTAATATCGCTTTTTCTTTTAAGTTGGCATAACGCACTTTCAGGCTCACGATCCATACACCCAGCAGGGTCCATCCCAATACAGCAGGGTAAAATACCAGACGCATGCGGGCATCAATATCGTTATAATTCAGTGCAGGATTGCCATCGCCGCCGGGGTGCAGGCTGGGCAACAAGCGCGGAATGATCCATAACGAGGGAAAAAGGAATGCAAAAGCAAAGATGTTGTACACCGAAGAGATGCGTGCTTTTTTATCAATATCCTGTATGGAATCGCGCAGTACTAAATAGGCTAAATAAATCAGTAATCCGATAGCTGTACCAATCAACTTGGGCTCGCGGGCAATGGCACCGAACGAAGCCGATGCCGCATTGTTAGGGTCTACCCAGGTATAAGAGGCCCATATCATGCCGGTGGCATAGCCCAATAATCCTAATAAAATACCTACGCCTGCATATTGGCGCGACAGGATATCGTACTTTAAATTGTTAGAACGCAGGTAACGAACCGCATGTACTACCGATGCCGTAAAAAGAATCATCATGGCAAACCACATGCACACATGGAAGTAAAGATTGCGGATGCTTTCGTGCAGAATGCGCAGGCGCGGCACTTCAAAGGCAGCCTGGTTAAACACGTTTAAACCTGCTATAATTGCGTACAGCAGTAAGGCAATGCTTAATATTTTCCACCACCATTTTTTCATAATCGCCTGCGGTTGATAATAATTGGCAGCAAAATTAAGGGGTAACTTTCTTTCAACCACCAATTATTATCAGTTATCAATCTTTCCATAAAAATGGGAAAAGAATAATGGATAACAAAACCACCAGCAAATCCATTGCGGCGAGCATCAGCAACGGCGTTAAAGCTATTGCACCTATTTCGGTAAAGGTGGTAGCCGATATTTTCATCAGCATTATCAGCTGCGGAATAATTAATGGGAAGCCTAAAATAGCCATAATGGCTGCATTTTGCTGCGCCTTGGCGGCAATGGCGGCTAAAAAAGTAAACACCAGGCTGAGGCTGACCCCGCCCAAAAGTACCAGCCCCACAAACGGCCAGAAGCGAATGATAGGATTGCCCAGGAACAGGGAAAAGATAAAAAAACTAAGACTGCTCATGAGCAGCATCAAAATGGAATTGAAAAACAATTTAGCCAATATAAAATGCTGCGGCGAGGCAATGGAACTATAATACAACATGCGGTTGCGGCTTTCTCCCAAAAAACTTTTGGCCACCGCATTAATGCAGATAAACAATTGTATTACCCAGAAAAGTCCGTTCCACACGCGGCTTTCGGGTTCTTCCACCGCCATGTACAATACAAATATGGTAGCGCCCACATACAGCACCACGCCATAAAAAGCATATTGCTGCCTTATTTCCAGCAACATATCTTTTTTAAAAAGGGTCCATATCTGGCTGATGCTACTCAATTGTTTTTATACAGTTTATTCTAAAAGAAAAAACAGACGTTTTAATATTTACTAATTGCTATTCCGGATTTACGATTTGCCTTTCATTTCTTAAAAGGAAAAACAGACGTTTTTAATCAATAGCGCCATCCAGCATATAACAGCGGCGGCAGCGTGGTTCGTACACATCTTTTTCGCCCAGCATGATGCGATCTTCGTTGGGAATTTTACGATACGAGTAATTAGCAATGTTGCCGCACTTCATACAGATGGCGTGCAGCTTTGTAATGTAATCGGCTTTAGCCAACAAAAACGGCATCTGCCCGAAAGGTTTTCCCAAAAAATCCATATCCAAACCCGCAACAATTACACGAATACCACGGCAGGCCAGTTCATCGCAAACGTAAGGCAGCTGGTCATCAAAAAACTGCGCTTCGTCAATGCCTACTACATCCACATCCTGCGCCATCAGCAATATCTTTTGCGAATTATCAACCGGTGTGGAGTGAATGTAATTTTCGTCGTGCGATACAATCTTGATTTCGTCGTAGCGCG
>CBDTUH010000095.1:0-10879 GCA_965363375.1 uncultured bacterium | reverse complement strand
GCAGTACGAATGTCCTGGCTAGGAATGGGCAGTAGCTCGTGCTTACCGCTTTGGAAGCCTAAGGCACCCAGTTCTTCATCAGCCAGTCCCCAGCGTACCAGGTCAATAAAGCGGTGGCCTTCAAAAGCCAGTTCCAGCCGGCGCTCGTTTACAATAGCACCAAACAGGGCATCACCGGTTACATTCAGGTTACCAAGGCCGGAGCGGGTTCTAACGTCGTTCAGGTAACCGCGGGCTTTGCTTTCGTTGCCGCTGCGGTAAGCTGCTTCTGCAGCCATCAGCAGCACATCGGCATAGCGTATCAGGCGCCAGTTGGTACCATAGTTCAATTCGCCTACATCACCACCGGAGGTGCTGGTTTGGGTTAAAAACGTACCGTACCTTCTTTGAAAATAACCTTCAAATTCATAAGCATTCGGCTCGGTCCAGTTGCCACCGGCTGCTTTTAATTCTTCTACCGACATAACGGTATTTTTTCTTCTTTCTACATCGCCAGCTGCTACAAAAGCCTGGTACAAGCTGGCACGCGGCGGTAAAAAGCCCCAGCCACCAATCAGCGAGTCGGCAGGCGCTTTTGTATAAAAGTCGCTGCGTGGCCCCATCAGCTGAATGTGAATGTTGCTCTCCGGCTGCCAGTCCCAGGGGAAGTTGCCCCAGTTATAATTGCGGGCATTGGTATAGTTTACTTCAAAAATGCTTTCGCGGCCAAACTCGCCGGCGGCAGAAAACACTTTGCCGATAGAAGGCTCCAGGCCATATTGGTTAGAAGCAATAACAGCTTCGAACTGAGCCAGTGCGGGAGCCCATTTTTCCTGGTACAGGAGGACCTTGCCTAACAAAGCCTGTGCGGTACCTTTCGATACGCGGTACTGCTCGGCTAGCGGGTAGCCACTTTTGTTGGGCAGGTCAGCTATGGCTTCTGTCAGGTCTTTTTCTATTTGAACATAGATATCTGCTTTGGCTGCGCGTGGCGTTTTTGTATACTCGCTAGGCAATATTTCACCAGTTATCAGGGGCACATCTCCCCAAAGTGACACCAGATCCATATAATTGTAGGCACGTACCACTTTAGCTTCGGCTATCAGGCGCTTGCGCAGGTCTGTTTCTGGTATTACGCTGTTAATCACTTTGTTAGCCCTGTAAATGGTGCCGTAGGCCAGGCGCCAGGTGCCCAGCACAGCGGCATTGTCAGCATCGTGGTTAAAGTTGTCCAGTGCCTGGTAGGCTTCCTGGTCGCCGGGGCCGCTGCCGCCTGCATTGCTTTCATCGGAAAGCAGGGTTTTTACCATGTATAAACTTACCCACTGGCTGTTGTAGTGTGCCTGCATCAGGTCGTACATGGCAGCTGTGGCCTCCAGGGCATCCTGGTCGGTTTTATAAAAACTTTCTTCGGTCATCCGGCCAGGTACTTCCTGGTCCAGGAACTTTTTGCAGCCCGTAGCCATCACTAAAGTGGCCAGGCCCGCTATGGTAAATTTTATGAAGTTATGTTTCATCTTTTTCAGGTTGTTTGGGTTTTAGAAACTCAGGTTTAAGCCTACCAATACTTTTTTAGGCAGTGGATATACGCCTATGTCAATGCCCAGGCTGTTGCTACCGCCG
Source organism: uncultured bacterium (assembly GCA_965363375.1). Taxonomy (GTDB): domain Bacteria; phylum Bacteroidota; class Bacteroidia; order Chitinophagales; family Chitinophagaceae; genus Flavisolibacter. The sequence continues at coordinate 9,277 of CBDTUH010000095.1, read as the reverse complement.
CTACCACCTTCGGGGTCTAAACCGGGGTATTTGGTAAAGGTGAAGTAGTCATCCAGCGACACATAAATGCGGGCGGTGCGCAGGCGAGCTCTTTCGGAAATGCTGGTTGGCAGGGTATAACCCAATTGCAACTGGCGAATACGGAAGTAAGAACCATCAAACACCATCATATCACTGTTATAAATAAATTGATTGTTGGTATTGGCTGCAAACCAGGTGTTGGTGCTTCCTGGACCAGTCCAGCGGTTGTTAAAGAAAAAGGCAGGCTTGTTGGCTGTGGGGCGGTCAGTACGATTAAAGCCCATCAGCACATCGTTGCCCGATTGGCCCTGGCCAAACACCAGGAGGTCAAAACCTTTGAAAGCCAGGTTGGCGCGTGCACCAAACACATATTTAGGATGCGGGCTGCCAATAAAGGTTTGGTCGGCTGTAGAAATCTGGCCATCGCCATTTACATCTACTACTATTGGTTCGCCCGGCTGCGGGTTGTAACCAGTAATTCCGTTTTTCGATAGGTAATCAGCTATCTGTTCCGGTGTTTGGAAGATGCCATCGGTTTTGTAACCGCGGAACGACCAAACCGGCAAGCCTACTTTAAATACCGTAGCGTTCCAGCCAGTACCTACACCTGCACCACCCAACTCATTTACAAAAGCACTGATTTCAGTTACTTCGTTTTTGATGGTAGACAGGTTAGCACCCAGTTCGTAACTAAAAGAATTGCTACCTGTAGCGCGGTTGTTGTACGACAGGTCGAACTCCCATCCACGGTTTACTATTTCACCGCTGTTGATCACGTTCAATGCATTACCTACAAAAGCTGGTACCGATGGGCCACCCGGGGTTAACAGGCCAATGGTTGTTTTCTTATAATAATCTACAGTTAAGTTGAGGCGATTGCGCAGGAAAGACAGGTCGGCACCAAAGTCCAGCTGCTCACTGGTTTCCCAGGTCAGTTCGGGGTTGGGCAGGCTGGTAGGCGCGGCGCCTACTATAAAGTTGCCGTTCAGGTCAGGATAACCAGGCGTTACGCCACCAATTAGGGCCTGCCAGGCACCAATACCTACGTTAGAGGTACTACCATTACGTCCCCAGCTGGCACGCAGCTTCAGGTAGTTCATGCTTTCGGAAAGTGCGCCTTCATAAAAATCTTCGTTAGACACTACCCAACCCAGCGAAACAGCCGGGAAGGTTCCCCATTTATGGCCTTCGGCAAAAATGGAAGCACCATCACGACGAACCGATACGTTCACCAGGTATTTATTCTGGTAGTCGTAGGCTATGCGGCCAAAGTAAGACAGCAAGCGTGTATTGTTAGAATTGCTGCCGATACGGTCCTGCAGGTCGGGTGTGCCATCAGCATAAGAGAACAAGTCGCTTTCGCGGAATAAGCCGGAGTAAGAACCGCCAATGTAGTTCCACATAAATTTATTGGCAGAAGTACCCAACAGCAGGTTCAGGTTATGATCACCAAACTTGCGGGTGTAATTGGCAAAATTTTCCCACTGCCAGCTAAACCAGTTGTTCTGATTATCACCACCGGTGGCCTGCGTGTTCAGGCTTTCGTTTGAAAACCAGAAAGTGGGCGTCCAGCTATGCTCGCGCTGAAAGGCACCGTCTATACCAAAGCGGCTGGTAAATTTCAAACCCTTGATCGGTTCAATATCTGCAAAGATGTTACCCTCTATTTTATGTTGTGTCAGGTTATTGTTGGTGCGGGCTATCCAGGCCAGTGGATTGCCATACTCACCAAAAATGTAATCGGAAATTCCAAAATAGTTGCCGTTCTTATCACGCAGCAGGCTGCGGCCGGCAGCCAGGGCAGCCTGCGCACGGGCCGACAGGGCACCGGTGTAGTACAGCGGCGTCAGCGGGTCCATAGCCAGGGCACTACCCACTACCGAACCAAACTCAGAGTTTTCGCTAATACCACTGCGCTGTATGTTGGCGTAAGACAGGCGCTGACCAATGTTTAGCCAGTCTTTCAGCCTTTGGTCGGTATTGATACGAACCGTGTAGCGGTTGAAATGGGCCTTATCATCACCTATAATACCTTTTTGGGAGAAGTAAGTACCATTTATTAAATAGGTGTTTTTGTCGCCGCCGCCGCTTAATTGCAGGGAGTGGCGGGTCATTGGGGCAGTTTGAAAAATGGCGTCAAACCAGTCGGTGCCTTCGCCAGGCACGGCAGCAATGTCTGCTGCGGTTGGTGCATTAGGTGTTTTAGCCTCGGCCAAGTATTGATAGTATTGCTGCGCATTCATCATTTCGGGCAGGCGGCCTACCGATTGCTGTCCGTATTGGCCGTTATAATTAATTTCAAATACATTTCGGCGGCCGGTTTTGGTAGTAATCAATACCACACCATTGGCAGCGGCCGAACCATAGATGGCAGCCGCGGCCGCATCTTTCAGCACTTCAATAGAGGCTACTTCCGAAGGGTCAATATTATCGATACCACCGGTACGCACACCATCTACTATATAAAGCGGGTCGGCATTCTGATTAGAACCCGTACCGCGGATGCGGATGCGCATGCCGGCACCCGGAGAGCCTGAGGTAGGCAATACAGTAACGCCGGCAGTGCGGCCCTGTAGTGCCTGGTCAATACGGGAATTGGAAACTGTATTCAGCTCATCAGCCTTAACCGAAGAAATAGCTCCAGTAACGGCTGTTCTGCGCTGCGTACCATAACCCACCACCACTACTTCATTTAAGATAGTGTTAGCGCTGGCTTCCAGTTGAAAATTAGCAGTGCCACTCTGGTTTACGGTGAACTCCCGGTTAGCCATACCCTGGTAGCTGATAACCAGTACGGTTCCGGCCTGGGGTACAGTAATGCTGTAAGCGCCCTCAGCATCTGCGGAAGTGGCAGAATTGGTTCCTTTGATAGCAATGGTTGCACCGGCAAGAGGCTCACCGGTAGCCTGGGATGTAACCCGGCCTGATACCTGTAGCCCTTGTGCCCATGCCGGGTTCACCAGGCACAGCAGCACAAAGAAGGTACCCAAGAACAGTACAACTTTCTTTTTCATACGTAAGCTTTTCGTTTTTGATTTTTGAATAGCGGCCGAACCGCTTTAACAGTTTAATAAGACTCCCAAAAGTATTCAACTGCTGCAACAGCACCTATCAAACTACTACATCACTACTACATCATATTTTACAAACCCTTCATTAACATGCATTTTAAATACATCACCACTACATCTTCAAAATATTTCGTACCTTTTACCTTTAGTTATAGCCACCATGTTCAAACGATTGCTTTATTTCTTTTTTACCTGTTTTTACACCACCGCTTTTGCCCAAAATACCATTGGCCTGCCTGAGGTGGTCAACTATTCAAAACACACCTATAGCGGCGGCACCCAGAACTGGGATATCAAACAGGACGATAAAGGCATCCTGTATTTTGCCAATAATGAAGGCCTCCTCACTTTTGACGGGGTGTACTGGCGCAATTACCCGCTGCCTAATAAAACCATAGTACGGTCGCTGGAAATTGGGCACGATGGCCGCATTTATGTAGGCGGTCAGGACGAAATCGGCTATTTTTCACCAGACCGGAACGGAAACCTGGCTTTTACATCTCTTAAAAGCCTTATTCCGCCCGATGACCGGATGTTTACTGACATCTGGGACATAGTAGAACATGAAAACAACATTTTTTTCCGCCTCGACAAATCCATTTTTCAGCTTACAGGTAATAAAATAACCGTTTACAAAAGCAAGCACTGGCGTTTTATGGGCCTTAGCAATGGCCTGCTGGTAGCGCAAGACGCCGATAAAGGGCTGCTGCAGTTTAAAGGTGGCTTCTGGCAACCATTAACAAATGTATCGATGCCTGCTACGGCATTAGCCACCGCTTTTATACCTCTTAATAAAGACAGCTCGCTGCTAACTACTTTAAAGCATGGCCTTTTTGTGTACAGCCATGGCAACTTCACGCCCCTGCAATCAGCAGCCCTGCAGGGCATAGCCGCAAAGCATGTATATACGGCCAGTGTTATTGGCGCCAACCGCATAGCCCTGGCCACCAGCATGGAAGGCGTGTTTATTATAGACGGGCAAGGTGCCCTGGTGCAACAGCTTTCGCGCACCGAAGGCTTGCAGAATAATAATATATTGAGCCTGCTGCTGGACCGCGACCATAACCTATGGCTGGGGCTCGACAATGGAATTGACTTTGTAGCCTACAATAGCGCCATCAAACAGATTACGCCCGACCGGGCCAACAATGCTATGGCCTACACTTCTATTATACATAACCAGCACCTCTACATCGGCACATCCAATGGCTTGTACGCTGCCCCCATTAACCAGGCTGCCGACCTGAGCTTTGTGAAAAGCAGCTTTAAGCCGGTAACCAGCGGACAGGTATGGAACCTTTCGGAAGTAAACGGCCAGCTGCTGATGGGCCACCACGAAGGCGCCTTCCTTATTAAAAGCGGAGAGGCCCAGCCATTGGATAATACCAACGGTTTCTGGACCTTTTTGCCCTTCAATAACGTGCTGCCCTCCTCTTTAGTGGTAGCCGGCACCTATGGCGGGGTACAGTTTTACAGCTATGCCAATGGCAATTTTGCTAAAAAAAGCATCACTCCTTTTGAATCGGCACGGTATATTACCATTCATAACAACCACATTTGGGTATCGCACCCATATAAAGGTATTTACCGCGTGGCCGGCAATAGCAGCCATGCCGTTAAGCAATACACACAGCAGCAGGGGCTGCCCTCCATCAACAACAATTATGTATTTAAAATAAAGGCGCGTATTGTAGCAACTACCGAAAAAGGCATCTACGAGTACAACGAGCAGCAAGACCGGTTTGAACCTTCCGAATATCTTAAAAGCCTGATGCCTTACAAAGGCATTCGCTACCTGAAGGAAGACGGGCAGGGCAACATCTGGTTTATTTACGAAAAAGCGCTAGCCGTGCTCGACCTTTCCGGCCCGCAGCCGCAGGTAGTGCAGGTGCCCGAGCTGGACAACAAGATGGTGAGCGGCTTTGAACACTTGTATTTTATTAATAAGAACAATATGCTGATCGGTGGCGAGAACGGCTGCTTTCATATGGATTATGAAAAATACCGGCAAAGCGGCAGCCCCCTGCAGGCGCACATCCGTAGCATTAAAACCATCGGCAGCAAGGACAGCTTGCTTTTTGGCGGCTACGCTACTGCAGGCGGCCAACAGGCAGAACCGCCAAAGCTGCAAAGCCATTTCAACTCGTTTCACATCACGTTTGCCGCGGCCCAGTTTGGCCAGCAGTCCAACCTGCAATACAGCTACTACCTCAAAGGCTTTGATAAAACCTGGACCGGCTGGACCCGCAAAACAGAAAAAGAATATACCTCCCTGCCGGCCGGCACCTACACCTTTTTGCTGCGCGCGCGTAACAACCTGGGCCAGGAGTCGGACATCAGCAGCTACACCTTTACCATACTGCCACCTTTGTATGCCACTACCTGGGCTTACCTGCTTTACATACTGCTGGGCATAGGCGCCGCTTATGCAGCCTACCGCTGGCAAAAAAGAAAGTTTGCGCGGCAACGCCAGGCCCACCGGGAAGAGCAAAAGCGCCTGCAGTACCTGCACCAGCTGGAGCTGGAGCACAACGAACGCGAAATTATCAACCTGAAAAATGAAAAGCTGGAGGCCGAAATAGAATTCAAAAACAGCGAGCTGGCCTCATCGGCCATGCACCTGGTGCAAAAAGGTGAGCTGATAGCGAGGCTGAAAGACGAGCTGAACCGGCTGATAAAAAAAGTAGACAACCCCGATGCGGCCAACGACCTGAAAAAACTGCTGCGCACCCTCGGCAACGACGATAAGATGGATAAGGACTGGGAACATTTTTCGCAGCACTTTGACAAGGTGCACAGCGACCTGCTGGTAGCCCTCAAAACCAAACACCCCAACCTGAGCCCCAGCGAGCTGAAGTTGTGCGCCTACCTGCGCATGAACCTCACCAGCAAAGAAGTGGCACAGCTGCTCAACATATCAGTGCGTGGCGTGGAAATAAGCCGCTACCGCCTGCGCAAAAAACTGCAGATACCTACCGAAACCAACCTTTTCGACTACCTCATCAGCATACAATCGGAAGGAACCGTAGCTACGGCCAGGCCGGCAGTGCCTGTTGCGGTTGAAGGGTGAGGATTCAAAGTTGAAAAATTTATCAGTTCACGAGTTAAAAGGAAAAACAGACGTTTTTGCTGATTGATCGCATATCGGTTAAAACGTCTGTTTTTCTTTTTATATTTTTCATTTTGCATTATTCCAAACGTCTCTTTTTCCTTTTAAGTTGACTGTTCCGCTGACCTCTGCCGACTGACGACTTTTCTATAACTCTCCACTTTTTACCTTTTCCCTTTTACATTTTTCATTATTCTAACCACTCTGTCCTAATTTTAAACCTCTCAAATTCCTTTTATGCAATACTTACCCAACCCCGACCGCTACCAAAGTATGGAGTACCGCCGCTGCGGCAAAAGCGGGCTGCTGCTGCCGGCTGTATCGCTGGGCCTGTGGCACAACTTCGGGCATATAGACCAGCTGGAGAACAGCCGCGCCATTCTGCAACTGGCGTTCGACCTCGGCATCACCCATTTTGACCTGGCCAACAATTATGGTCCGCCCCCGGGCTCGGCCGAAGAAAATTTTGGCAGGATACTGAAAGACGATTTTCGTGGCTACCGTGATGAACTGATTATTTCTACCAAAGCCGGCTGGAAAATGTGGGAAGGTCCTTACGGCGACTGGGGTTCTAAAAAATACCTTACGGCCAGCCTCGACCAAAGCCTGAAACGTATGGGGCTTGATTATGTTGACATTTTTTACCACCACCGGCCCGACCCGCACACGCCGCTGGAAGAAACCATGCACACGCTGGATTTGATGGTGCGCCAGGGCAAAGCGCTGTATGTGGGCATTAGCAGCTACGGGCCCAAAGAAGCGGCCGAAGCCATTGCCATTTTGCGAAAGCTGGGCACGCCCTGCCTTATACACCAGCCGCGTTACAGCATGCTCGATCGCTGGGTAGAGGATGGCTTGCTAGATGTGCTGCAAGAGGAAGGCGTGGGCTGCATTCCGTTTTCGCCGCTGGCGCAGGGGCTGCTTACCAACAAATACCTGGGTGGTGTGCCGGCCGGCTCGCGCGCGGGTAGCGGCCGGGGCAACGGCGCGCTGGACCAAAGCCAGATAACCGGCGAAACCATTGTAAAAATTAATGAGCTGAACAAGCTGGCACTGCAGCGCGGGCAAAGCCTGGCGCAGATGGCGCTGGCCTGGATACTGAAAGACAAACGCATTACCTCGGTACTGATTGGTGTGAGCCGGCCCGAGCAGGTGCTGGACTCGCTGCAATGCCTGCGCAATTATCATTTTACAGATGAAGAACTGCAGCAGATAGAAGGCATTTTAAAATAAGGGCCAGCAAATTTTTTTAAAAGGGAAACGAGACGTTTTAGGTAACGTCTCGTTTCCCTTTTGGCATTTAGCGAAATGCTCGTAATTACAAAACAATGAAAATAAAATCCATTTGAAGTTGTAATTTCAAAACCACTAAAACCTAACGCGCATGAGCAAACTGGAAGCATCAAAATCGAACGGTCAGCACCTGCAGCTAAGCCGGCTGGCCGGTAGCTGGCAAGGCCACATGAAAACCTGGTTTGGGCCGGATAACCTGGTGAACGAAACAACCATTACCGGTACCATGCGGCCCATCTTTGATGGCAAGTATATGATGCATGAGTACAAAAGCAGTTTTGAGAACAAACCTTTTGAAGGCATGGCACTCTACGGCTACAACCTGGACCTGCAAAGGTTTGAAAGCGCCTGGGTAGATTCTTTTCATACCGGTACGGCCATTATGTTTTCGGAAGGCGAAAGAGGTAAAAATGATTTTAAAATGCTAGGCAGCTATGCTTATGTAACACCCGAAACAGAGCAGCACTGGGGCTGGCGTACGCATATTGATGTTAACAGCGATAACGAAATTGTAATCACCGCTTACAACATTTCGCCGAATGGAGAAGAATCAAAAGCTACGGAAATTATTTATCAAAGAATAAAGTAACACCATTTATTACACAAAAAGGAAAAGAGACGTTTTAGGTAAAACGTCTCTTTTCCCTTTTAAAGCTCTTTATTCCTCAACCGGTGTTACATCAATAGTCATAGCACCGTCCAATGCTTCTATTTCGTTAATCAAATGCGCGGGAATGCTTTTGTTGGTGCGGGCTTCCAGCTTTTTAATGTTTTCAAACCGGCCCAAAATAGTGTCGCCTTTTTTCTTGCCTTCCTTCAATCTATCCAGCGCTGCGCCGTAAGCATTAGTAGCTGTTTGCAGGCTGTGGCCCACGGTTTCAAAATCCTCTACAAACGATACAAACTTATCGTACAACAAGCCGCATTGTTTAAAGATGACTTCCACATTTTTCGCGCGGTTTTCCTTTTGCCAGATCATGCGAATCATTTTGGCGGTAGCTACTAAAGTTGTAGGTGTTAGTATCACAATTTTTTTGTTCATGGCGCGCTGCAATATGTCGGGGCACTCGTTCATGGCCATGCTCAGCGCCGGCTCAAAGTGCATAAACATGCATACAAAATCAGGTGCGTTCAATCCATTCAGCAGGTGGTAATTTTTGGCCGATAAGCCATCAATATGGTCATTAATGTTGCGCACCAGCTGCTTTAAGCATTCTCGCTTGCGGCCTTCTTCGGTGCAGTTGAAATATTCTACATATGCATTGAGCGATACTTTGCTGTCGATAATAATGTGCTTGCCATCGGGCAGGTTAATAATGAAATCTGGCTTGCGTACAAGACCTTCTTCCACATCTTTATAAGCGCCCTGGCTGCTGTAGTCAGTGTAGCGTTGCAGGCCTTCGGCTTCCAGTATGTATTTCAAACGATCCTCGCCCCAGTCGCCCTGCACTTTTACATCGCTTTTTAAAGCACCGGCCAGCTTTTGCGCATCGTCGCTCAGTTGTGTGTTCAATTTTTGCAACGTCTCTATTTCCTTTTTAAGTGAAGTAAGGTCCTGTATGTCTTCCTTGCGCGTGTCTTCTATGGTTTTTTTAAACTGAGAAATATCGGTTTTGAGCGGGCTGAGCAAATGGTCAAGCGTCACCTTGTTGGTTTCAACAAAATCCTTACTTTTTTCTTTTAAAATATCGGTAGCCAGGTTTTTAAATTGCTCGGTGGCGCGCACGTGCCACGCTTCCGACTCCTGCCTGAATTCTGTAAAGCGGTCTATCAGCGCATCGTT
>CBDTUH010000094.1:0-10973 GCA_965363375.1 uncultured bacterium | reverse complement strand
CCGGCGCGCCCATTGAGGTGGTAGAAAACCTGCAGGAACTGGAAGACGAAGGCGAGGTGTACGAAAGCATCGAAGATATTTGGCCCGACTACCCATCGCAGGAAGACTTCCTGTTCAACGAAGACGAATACTAAACCGTTTTAAGAAATTTTATAAAGGTCACTCCCCAAAAAGGAGCGGCCTTTTTTTGTTTTCCAAATTTTGCGAGGCAAGTTCCCAGCTTAAAAGGGAAAAGAGACGTTTGGCAGAGAATTAAAAATGTAAAAGGAAATGGTGACGTTTTCATCAATTAACCAACAACTATAAAATGCAAAAGGAAACGAAAACGATTTTGAAAAACGTTTCCATTTCCTTTTGCGATATTGGACGTTACAGGGCTTTTGATAAGAATTGATAAATGAGCTGATGGTAATCTGCATTACCAAAAACGTCTCTTTTTCCTTTTAACCTTTATTGCTCCTCGTTTTCTTTTTTAGCTTTTGCAGGTTGCTTAGGCACTATTACGGCCGTATCTTTTTTAAGAGCTGCATAGCCGCCGCCGGTAGGTGTGGCCTCGTGGCCTGTAGGTGTGGCGCGCTGTCCATTTTTAGCTTTGTAAATGCGGCGCTCGTTCAGTGCATCGGAGGTTACCTTCACTCCTTTTGCTTTTTTGGCTTTTGCCGATTTTTTAGCCTTTTGCGCCTTTGCTTTATGCGTGGTCGTGGTTTCTTTCTTCGCCACTTTTTTTTCTGTTTTTTGTGCCTGCACACCGCCTGCCAGCAGCAGCATTACCGCCGCCGAAAGTATCACTCGCTTCATAATCCTCTATTTTAAATGTTCACAAAATCTGCAGTTAATGGTACAAAAGCGTTGCCAAAAGGGGTGTTTGTGCCAATTAAATTTTTTGCCGCGGAGGTTGAAAGGCTGCCATTAAAACAAAAAACCAGGCCCTTAAAGAGCCTGGCTGTATAAAAATTGGTAATCGTTAATTGATAAAACGTCTCTTTTCCCTTTCATATGTTGAATTTTTCATCCCCTGTCAAACGTCTCGCCTTCCTTTTACTTTTCCATCTGCGCAACCACGGCTTCGGTAACGCCGGTAAAGGAGAAGCCACCATCATGAAACAGGTTTTGCATGGTAATGTAGCGGCTCAAATCGCTGAACATAAAGGTGCAATAGTTGGCGCAATCTTCAGCCGAGGCATTGCCCAGCGGGCTCATCTTGTCGGCATAGTCTAAAAAGCCAGTGAATCCTTTTACGCCGCTGCCGGCTGTGGTCATGGTAGGCGATTGTGAAATGGTATTCACGCGTACTTTGTTGCGCACACCGTAGTGGTAGCCAAAACTTCTAGTTACGCTTTCCAGCAGGGCCTTGGCATCTGCCATTTCGTTGTAGTCGGGGAACACACGCTGCGCGGCAATATAAGTAAGCGCCACCACGCTGCCCCAGTCGCTAATGGCATCCATATCCCAGGCGGTGCGTATCACGCGGTGCAGGCTCATGGCAGATATGTCGAGGGTTTTTTGGTTCCACTCGTAGTTCAGTTCGGTATAGTGTTTTCCTTTGCGCACATTAAGGCCCATACCAATGGAGTGCAGCACAAAATCTATCTTGCCGCCAAAGTGTTGCATGGCGCCTTCAAACAGCTTTTTGAGGTCGTCCATGTTCGTTACATCAGCACCAATCACCGGCGCGTTAATGGCTTCGGATAGTTTGTTGATCTCGCCCATGCGCAGGGCCACGGGAGCGTTTGACAAAACAATCTGCGCGCCCTGTTCGTGGCACTTCAGCGCCGTTTTCCACGCTATCGATTTTTCATCCAGCGCGCCAAAAATAATTCCTTTTTTTCCTTGTAATAAGTTATTGGACATAGTGTTGATTTTGATTTTTATGCCGCGTAAATGTAGCGATAAAACTTTTACGGTTTGGGCCTTGCCAAAAAAGCATACAATTCAATAAAGATATAAAGGCCACCGGTTAATAAAACAGCGCAGGCAACAAACAGCAGCAATGAATAACAGGTCAACTGCCAGCCGGTTTCGGCTTCCTTAATTTTTTTGTTCAGCACTTTGTACAGCCGGTAACCACCTAAACCAATGATGATAAATACAGAAAAATAAAGCAGCGATAGCAACAGGTGGCTCATGGAACTTTTGTTTTAGTTCATCACCATTTCGCGGGCGTTTTCTATAGCGGCAGCGGTGGGCTTTTCGCCACTTAGCATTTGGGCAATAGCTACAATGCGCTCGTCTGTTGTTAGCTGTCGCACACCCGTAGTAATGCCTTTGCCTTGTATAGCTTTGTACACCAGGTAATGTGCGTGTGCCTTTCCGGCAATCTGCGGTTGATGGGTAATGCAAATAACCTGTCGGGCGGCAGCCAGTTCTTTCATAATAATACCTACCTGCTTGGCGGCTTCGCCGGAAATGCCCGTATCTATTTCATCGAAAATGAGTGTAGGCAGGTTAATGGATTTGGCAACGAGTGATTTAATGCACAACATCAGTCGGCTCAGCTCACCACCGGAAGCAACTTTGCGCAAGGGTTCAAACTTATCTTTTTTGTTGGCATCAAAAAGAAACTCGATGGCATCAAAACCAGTAGTAGTTAATCCTGTTTTGGCGATGTCTACTTTTAATCTGGCGTTGGGCATGCCCACTTGCACCAGCATTTTATTCACCTGCGTTTCCAAGTTTTTAATTTGTCCTTTACGCGCAGCAGAAATTTTTGCGGCTAAAGCTTCAGCCTTTTCATTCAGCTCGGCAAGGTTTTTTTCGGCAGCGGCAATGGCATCGTCAATATTCAGTACGGCCTGTAGTTTTTCTTCCAGTGCGCGCTTGATATCTAACAGTTCGTTGGTGGTTTTTACGCCGTGCTTTTTCAACAATTTGTAGCCTAAAGAAAGTTTGTCGTTTATTTTTTCCAGCGTTTCCGCATCGGTACTTACGTGGCTGTTGAGCCGGTCGGTTTCGTCGGCTATATCCTGCAGTTCTATATAAGCAGATTCTAACCGTTGAACCAATGTAGGCAGGTCGGGGTGCAGTTCGGCGTATTGCTGCAAACTGTTCACTAAACCTTTCAGCTGGCGTATCATGGGTGTTTCGCTTTCTTCCAGCTCGTAGTAGGCTTTGGCCAGCGCCGTTTTTATGCCTTCGGCATTGGTCAGTAGCTTCAGTTCTACTTCTAAATCTTCCAGCTCGTTTTCTTTCAGGCCCGCTTCTTCCAGTTCGCTGTATTGAAACTGGTGGTAATCGAGTTCTTTATTGAATTGTTCTTTTTGGGTTTTTAATTCTTCCAGTGCTCGTTTTGCCGTTTGCCATTGGCTGAATGTTTGGCTGTAAGTTTTAAGTAAAGGCAAATTACCGGCCAGTGCATCAAGCACCTGACGCTGAAAATCGCTTTCGCCAATTTCGAGTGTATCAAACTGCTGGTGCAGGTCAACCAACAGGCTGCTTAAGGCATTCAGCTGGCTCAAATTTACCGGCGTATCATTGATAAACGCGCGCGATTTTCCGTTGGGTGCTATCTCGCGGCGCACCACCAGTTCATCCTCCTTATCCAGCTCGTGGGCAGCAAAAAAAGCCTGTATGTTGGCGTCGGTGTCGTTGTTGGAAAAAGTGCCTTCTACAATGCATTTTTTTTCACGGTCGAGCAGCACGGCACTGTCGGCACGCTGGCCCAGTATAAGGCCCAGTGCACCTACAATAATGGACTTACCGGCACCGGTTTCGCCGGTAATAACATTGAGCTGGTTGGAGAAATCAACCTCCAGGTTGGTAATGATGGCGTAGTTCTGAATGGATAATCGGCTGAGCATAATCTGGCAACAAAATAACACATTTAATATGTGAAAAAAGGCATCGGAAAGGGTTTTGAGGCCAATATTTTTCTAAATTTTTTAGCAAAGGCGGGAAATGAAAAATTTAAAATGAAAAATGAAAAAAGGAAGCTTTTGCAATGAAACCGCGTTACACTAAAACGTCTCTTTTTCCTTTTAAAATAAAAAAGCCTTCACCGAAAAAGGCAAAGACTTTTAAATATTTGTGAAAGCTGTTTTACTTGATTTCAACGCTGTCGGTCAGCTCGCTGTCTACCAGCACACGGCCGCAGTTTTCGCACACCATTACTTTTTTGCGCTGCTTTATTTCGCTTTGCTTTTGGGGCGGAATAGAGTAAAAGCAACCACCGCAGGCATCGCGCTCTACCGGCACCACGGCCAGGCCGTTGCGGTAGTTTTTGCGGATCTTTTCGTAAGAAGCGAGCAGGCGGCTGTCTACCTGATGGCGGGCTTCTTCGGCTTGCTTTTTAAAATGCGTTTCTTCTTTTTCGGTAGCGCTGATGATTTTTTCCAGCTCGCCTTTTTTGCTATTCAGCACGCCTTCTTTTGCGGCAATGGCTTTCTTGGCTTTTTCCAGCGCTACTGCTTTTTCAGCAATTTCTTCGTTGGCGTCTTTAATATGCTTTTCGCAAAGTTTTACCTCTAGCTGCTGCATTTCCATTTCTTTGGTAATGGCTTCAAACTCGCGGTTGTTCTTTACGTTTTCGCTTTGCTTTTCGTATTTGTTAAAAAGTTCGGTCGCTTCTTTAATGGCATTTTTCTTCTGCTCAATAAATTCGGTAATGCCGTTTATTTCTTCTTCCACACGCATCTGGCGGGCATGCAAACCTTGTATTTCGTCTTCCAGGTCGGCCACTTCCATAGGCAGCTCGCCTTTCAGAATGCGAATTTCATCCAGTTTGGAATCCACTTTTTGCAGGTTGACCAGTGAAGCCAATTTTTCTTCTACTGAGTACTCTTTTACGTTTGCCATTATAATAAGTTATGCGTTTTTACTAAATTTTTAAGACGTCGGTCATCGGTCCTCAGTCGTCAGATGGGATGCCGTCTACCGTCTGTTGACTGTCGATTCCATGCCTTATCCCACAAAATATTGAACCGGATTGGTATTGACCCCGGTTTTAAGGACGGCAAAGTTAGTAAATTTTTGAACCAAAAGGTCATAAAGCAGGTCGGTAGTGTATTGTTCGCTTTCGTAATGGCCCACATCGGCCACCACCAGGCTGCCTTCGGCATCAAAAAACTCGTGGTATTTAACATCGGCCGTTATATAAAAATCGGCGCCCTGCGCGCGGGCGGCTTTTATTAAAAAAGCACCCGAGCCGCCGCAGATGGCCACTTTTTGTACCGGCCTTCCCCGCAGGGGTGTATGTTTTATTACGCTTACGCCAAAGGCATTTTGCAGCATTCTTAAAAATCGCTCTTCTGAAACCGGGCTTTCGAGGTTGCCAATAACGCCGGCGCCAATGCCATAATGAATGTTTTCCATGGTAAAAATATCGTAGGCCACTTCTTCATACGGGTGCGTGTCTACCAACGCTTTTACTACCTGCGTTTCTAAATAAAAAGGATAAACAATTTCTATCTTGGTTTCTTCTTCCTGGTGCTGCTTACCTACATCGCCCACGTAGGGGTCAGCGCCCTCTTCGGCTTTAAAGGTGCCGGTGCCCTTGCTGTTAAAGCTACATTCGGAATAATTGCCAATGTGGCCCGCACCTGCGGCAAAAATAGCTTTGCGTACATCCTCGGCTTTATCGTGCGGTGCAAAGGTGATGAGGCGGCGCAGCATTGCTTTTTTAGGCGCCAGTATTTTAAAATCTTTTAGCCCCAGCTTTTGCGCTATTTTACCGTTTACCCCCAGAACAATATTGTCCAGCGCGGTATGAATGGCATAAATAGCTACATCGCTTTTAATGGCTTCTATTATTACCTGCTCTACATAATTGTTGCCATTTAGTTTTTTGAGGCCTTTAAAAATTATGGGATGGTGCGCTACTATCAGGTTACAACCTTTGGCGGCGGCTTCTTTTACCACATCCACCGTTACATCCAGCGTGCACAGCACACCGGTACAGGGCCAGCCCTTTTGCCCGGTCAGCAGGCCGCCATTGTCCCAGTCTTCCTGCAGTTCGGGTGCGGCAAAAACTTCTATGGCTTGCAAAATATTTGCTATGGTTAGTTGTTGCATTGTGGTGTTGGGTGTACTGTTAATTAAGTTGATAGGTTTATCCGGCTGTTGGGAAAGGTGCAAGATTAGGGTAAATCTTCATTCGGCAAATCACAATTATTTTGCTCAGGGCAAAAGGGAATGGTAAAAAACAAAACGTCTCTTTTTTCTTTTGTATCACAGATTTCGTGGATTTTTAATACAGGATTTCGCGGATGGAGTCATTCATTTTATTGAATGTCCGATGAAAAAAAAACATCTCTTTTTCCTTTTGCATCAGCTTAGCACCACCATAGGCACCGAGGCGCTGTACACCAGCTCGTTGATCATAAAGCGGCGGAGCACCGTATCATCAAAGGTGCGCGAGCCGCGCTGCACCACCAGGTAGGCGTCTTTATTAAGCTTCATGTGTTTTTTAATGCCATCCAATGCGTTATCGCCTTCAAAAATGTGGTAGCTGCTGTTGTATTGGCTAAAGGACTGTTGCAACTCGCGCAGGGTAGTTTCGTTAGCGGCGGCCTCGTCTCCGGTATCTATCGTTATAAACTCAATGGCACTAATTTCTTCTTTCAGGCTGCTTAACACCTGCTGCAGTTGCGCCGGGTTAAGCGGGTAGTTTTGGCTAACGGCCACAATCAGGCGGCGCGGCACTACCACTTCGGTACTTTTGGGCAGCGCTACGGACAGGCAGCCACTGTTTTCTATTATCTCCAGCGCGGTGCTGCCTATAAACAATTGCTTAAGCAGGCCGGTGCCCTTCAGGCCCAGAAAAACCCAGTCGAAGTACGCATCCCCTTTCAGCTCCTGCAGCTGCGCGTTCAACGGCTCGTGCCCTACGGCGTATTGCACCTGTGCCAAGCCACAGCTTTGGGCTAGCGCCTCCAGCTTTTGCAAGGCTTCCGTTTTTTCCTTTTCTATCACCTGTCGCCGGCTTTCGGTATCAGAAAAAGCAGGAAAAAGGCTCCCTACCTGGTGCATCAGCACCACATCGGCATGGAGCGCGCGGGCAAACCAGGCGGTGGTTTGCGCCAGCGTGGCGGCATAAGGCGAAAAATCAATCAAAGTAATGATCCTGTTTTTCATGTCTGTAAAATTTAAAGTCAACATTACATCAAGGCCGTTCTTCTTTTTTATATCTTCTATTGGCTAATGGCACACCGGCACTTTCAAGTTAGTTATAAATAAGCTACGTAGGTTTATTTTGGTTTCCACATTTGCTAATCCATATTAGTACCCTCCATCAACAAGGGATGCCGCCTAAAATAAACTGAGCCCCTGAGCTTTCCCCTTCGGCAAATTTGGCGTAACTTTCGGTACTTCCTGCCCCCCGCTGATGATGAGCCCTAACCTGTAATTGATCAATCAAAAAAGTACTGCTATGCTTAAAAGAACCAAAAGCATTTTTCTGCTGTTGCTGCTGGTGGTTACCGGTATGGCCAGCAAAGTAGCCAACACATCGCTTACGGGCCAGGAAAGAAAGTTTGCCATTGACCACCTGAAAGAAAGCCGAGATGCATTTTTGGAAAGCGTAAAAGGCTTGTCGGCGGCGCAGCTGGCCTTTAAGCCTTCGGCAGAACAATGGTCGGTACAGGAGTGCATGGCGCATATCACCTTATCGGAAGAAGGCATCTGGACTATGATGACCCAAACGCTGCAGCAGGCCGCCAACCCCGAGAAGCGCGCCGACATACAAGCTACAGATGCCGACCTGCTGAAAATGGTAAGCAGCCGCGAGCAAAAGGTAAAAGCCGCCGAAGAACTTCAACCGGCAAAGGCGCCATGGACCGATGCAGCAAACACCTTAAAGCATTTTAAAGCGGAGCGCAAAAAACATATTCAATACCTGAAAGTAAGCACCGATGATTTTAGAAACCATGTGGTTCAGCTGCCTTTTGCCACGCTGGATGCCTACCAACTGGTGCTGCTGCTTTCGGCACATACACTGCGGCACACAACGCAGATAAACGAAATGAAAGCCCACCCCGATTTTCCCAAATCGTAAGCGGCCAAAATACTACAAAAGGGCCCCGCCGGTGCGGGGCCCTTTTATTTTTATAGCTTTGCCCGCAAATGAATACGCAGCAACTCTACGACAGCTACCGCCAGCAAATGCAGCGCATTGCCGATGTGCGCCATGCCTCCGCCGTTTTGCAGTGGGATCAGGAAACCTACCTGCCACCCAAAGGCGCCGCCCTGCGCGGTCAGCAACTGAGCACTTTGTCGGAACTGGCACACCAGCTTTTTAGTGCCGACAGCCTGGGCGCGCTGCTACAGGAGCTGATGGCAAAAGGAGATTTAGACGTTTTTCAAAAACGCAATGTGGAGCTGACGCTGGAAGATTATACCAAGGCTAAAAAATATTCTTCCCTTTTTGTGCGCCAGCTGTCCGAGCAGGTCAACAAAACCTTTCACGCCTGGATAGAGGCGCGAAAGCAAAACAATTTTGCCACGTATCAAAAGGATTTAGAGGCGTTGGTGCAGCTGAAAAAAGAAGAATCCGAAATACTAGGCTACCAGCACCACCCTTACAATGCCCACCTGAACGAATATGAAAAAGGTGCTACCGTAGCCCTGGTTGATAAAACCTTTGAAGACCTGTTGCCGCAGCTCAAGCCTCTGCTGGACAGAATAGCTGCGCAGCCACAGGTAGACGACAGCTTTTTAAAACAACATTTTCCCAAACAGGCACAATGGGATTGGGGTATGCATTTATTAAAGGAATTGCATTTTGACTTTGAGGCCGGCCGGCAGGACATCAGCGAACACCCCTTCAGCACTTCTTTTGGCCCGCAGGATGTGCGCGTAACCACCCGTATAGACGAGGCCGATTTTGGCAACATGACCTGGAGCTGCATACATGAGGCCGGCCATGCCCTGTACGAGCAGGGACTGCCACTGGAGCATTATGGCCTGCCGCTGGGCGAAGCCTGCTCCTATAGCATTCACGAGTCGCAATCGCGCCTGTGGGAGAACAATGTGGGTCGCAGCCTTCCTTTTTGGCAGCATTATTATCCACAGCTACAGCAGCGTTTTTCGGAGCAATTGGGCCAAAACGTCTGTTTTTCCTTTTACAAGGCTATCAATAAAGTGGAGCCCTCGCTGATACGCACCGAGGCCGATGAAATCACGTACCATTTTCATGTATACATCCGGTACCTGCTGGAGAAAAGCCTGCTGGAAGGCAGCCTTGCCACAGCCGATATTCCGCAGTTCTGGAACGAGCATTATAAAAAATACCTGAGCGTAACCGTGCCTGACGATAAAAGGGGCTGCCTGCAGGATGTGCACTGGAGCCACGGCTCGTTCGGCTATTTTCCTACTTATAGCCTGGGCAGCTTTTATGCCGCGCAGTTTTTTGGGCAGGCTCAAAAAGCCATTCCCGGCATGCAGCAGCAGCTAAGCCAGGGCCAGCTAGCGCCATTATTACAGTGGCTGCGGACGGAAATACATGCCAAAGGCCGTTACTTTACCAGCGAAGAGCTTTGCCGGCAGGTAACCGGCGAGGGCCTGCAGGTGCGCCATTTTATGGAATACCTGTTGGCAAAGTATACGGCAATTTATAATTTGTAATAATTAAAATAAGTTCATGAGGTACATCGTTTTACTACTGGCAAGTATGGTGCTGGCCAGTGGCTGTGGCAAACAGGTGGAGCAGGTGCAGCTGAATGCGCTCATGGACCTGATTACCAGCGGGCAGTGGAAAGTAACCTTTTTTAAAAAAGGAACAGAAGACCTTACCGGCACATTTGCCCCCTACAGCTTCCAGTTTAAAAGCAACGAAACCGTAGATGCCATTAAAAACGGCAGTGTGGAAAAAACCGGCACCTGGAAGGGCAACGCCACCGACAAAACCATCCAATCGAGCTTTGGTAGTGCAACCGCCCCTTTAGTGTTGCTGAACGGCACCTGGCTCATCTCAAAAACCAGTACCACCTATGTAGAAGCCAGTCAGGAAGTAAACAGTGAAAAACTGTTGCTGCGGCTCGACAAATTATGAACTTAGCCTTTCTTGTATTTCTTTTGCTGCCGGACCTGTCTTTTAGGTTTCGGCTGGATCCGTAAAAAAGGAATAATAATTGCAAGGTATTGTTGCTGATTACCCTATAAAAAAAATGCATTGCTAAAAACTACCGTTTTGAAAAACAAAGCTGCTTTTACTGCTTATTGCTTAATCCTGTGCCTATATGTTTCTGCGCAAGCACCCACGGCCAATTTCACTTCGGATATTACAGGCGGATGTTCGCCCATTGTTGTAAAATTTCAGGACCAGTCTGCCGGCAACCCTGCGGCCTGGGCCTGGGACTTTGGCAACGGCGCCACCTCTAATAAGCAAAATCCTTCTACCACTTATTTTAATGAGGGAACTTTTGTGGTAAAACTTACTGTATCCAACGAAAGCGGCTCCAATACCATCACCAAAATAACTTACATAACCGTATACCGCGAGCCAACAGCCGACTTTAGCGTTAGCAGCCGTACCGGCTGTACACCTGCCCCCATACAGTTTAATGATATATCCACAACCGTACCGGGCACCACGGTTACCGGCTGGAAGTGGGACTTTGGCGACGGCGGCACCTCTACCCAGCAAAACCCGCTGTACACTTACCGCACGCCAGGCAGCTACACGGTCACGCTCACCATCACCAATGATAAAGGATGTTCCAAACTGGTGACCAAACCCAATTACGTCAATATCATTCAGGGTGTGGTGCCTAGTTTTACCAATACTAATCCTACTGAGTGTAGCGCCCCTTCAAGCGTACAATTTACCAACCGCTCCACCGGCCCGGGCACACTCACCTACCACTGGAACTTTGGCAATGGCAGCACCGCTACATCTGCCAACAGCAGCACCACTTACCAGACCAACGGAACCTATACAGTTTCTTTAGGCATTACCAGCAGCCTGGGCTGTACAGACACCGCCAGGAAAAGCATTACCATCGGCCGTGTGAATTCCTCTTTTACCGTACCGGATAAAATTT
>CBDTUH010000093.1:0-10997 GCA_965363375.1 uncultured bacterium | reverse complement strand
GTTTGGCAACGAGGCCCGCAACGCATTTAACCGCTACCACCGCGAAAAATACAGCAACATTCCCCTGCAGGCTACATTGCAGCCCCTTACCGATGACGATAAACTGCTGATGTTGGGCGAGTTTACCAACATACAGGCAGCCATCGATTATGTGCAGAAAGCCAAACCTGTTGCCGCCACCGAAATTATGCCCTGGCTGAAAGCAGACAAATACATTTTTACCATTATTTCTGCCGATAACCTGAAGCTGCTGCAAGAAAAAAAGAACCTCGGCACTTACCAACAGTTTCTGGACCAAAACTTGCCCGTTAAATTTTAACGGCTTGTTGCACCCTATTTTATAGCTTTGGCGTTACTTAGTTACCGTTGCCGCCCTTGGGCTTAAAAGGAAAAAGAGACGTTTAGAAGGCAGGTTATTGGCCTCAACAGCAATACAAGCGTGGCTTTTGATAAAATGTAAAAACGTCTATTTTTCCTTTTGAAAACAGCAATCAAACGCAACACCTTACAACGATATGAAACGTACATCGACCAATACGAAAAAAAGCGTTCCCACAAATAAAAGTGTCCGTGTTTTCTGGCTCTTTTTCTGGAGCGTCTTTGGATTTTCCGTAGTACTTATTTTACTGGCCATCTTTGGTGTTTTTGGCAAACTGCCTTCTATGCGCGAACTGGAGAACCCCAGCATGCTGCAATCCTCCGAAGTGTTTGCCGACGACGGCACACTGATGGGTAAATACTACCGCGAGCGCGGCAACCGGAGCAATGTAGATTACCGCGATATTTCGCCGCATGTGATAGATGCCCTCATTGCTACGGAAGATGAGCGTTTTCATGACCATGCCGGTATTGACGTGAAAAGTACCATGCGTGCCGTTTTCCTTTTGGGTAAAGAAGGTGGCGGCTCTACCATTACGCAGCAGCTGGCCAAAACCCTGCTGGACCAGGGCAGCAAAAACGTAGTAGAGCGCGTTATCGAAAAACTGAAAGAATACATCATTGCCATCCGCCTCGAGCGCAATTTTACAAAAGAAGAAATTATTGCCCTTTACCTCAACGCAGTTTCTTATCCTGATAACGTGTACGGCATCCGCAATGCAGCACGCACTTTTTTCCAGAAAGACCCCGACCGCCTCAATCCCGAAGAAGCAGCTCTTTTGATTGGTTCGCTAAAGGCCAACTACCTTTACAACCCGCGTGTGCACCCCAAGGCATCGCTGGAGCGCCGTAATATAGTACTGGGGCAAATGGAAAAAAACGGCTATATCTCTGCCGCACAGGCTACCAACCTGAAGAAAAAACCAATTGTTCTCAGCTATAAAAAACTGGATCAGAATACAGGATATGCACCTTACTTCCGCGAAGTGCTGAAAGATGAGCTGAACCAGATCTTAAAAGAAATCAAACGCCCTGATGGCGAGTCGTACAATATTTATGATGATGGCTTGAAGATCTACACCACCATTAACCCGCGCATGCAAACTTATGCCGAGGAGGCCGTGGCGCAGCAAATGCCCGTACTGCAAAAGCTCTTGAACCAGCAACGCAACATCCGCACCGGCTCTGTATGGAAAGGCCACGAAAATGTGTTGGACTGGGCTATGAAAAACAGCGAACGCTGGCGCAACCTTAAGGAAGAAGGCTACACAGAAGATGAAATAAGAGCCACCTTTAAGAAAAAAGTACCCATGACCATTTTTGCCTGGAACGCCAAGCGCCAGACAGATACCACCATGACCCCGATGGACTCCATTAAATACCACCGCCAGATGCTGCAAACCGGCTTTATGGCCATGGACCCGCAAAGCGGAGAAGTAAAAGCCTGGGTAGGTGGTATTGATTTTAAAACCTACAAGTTTGACCATGCCAATATCAAAACCAAGCGCCAGGTAGGTTCTACCATCAAGCCGCTGCTGTATGCACAGGCTATGGAAGAGCGCGGTTTTACACCCGAAACTATGGTGGTAGACCAGCAGCAGTCTTTTGGCGGCGACCGACTGGTGCCTGCCACCGGCAAAACCTGTACAGGCCGCAGCATGACTATGGCATCGGCACTGGCTTGGTCGCGCAACTGCGCCACAGCTTATATTATGAAGCAGGTAGGCCCGGCCCAGTTCACCAACTTTTTAGAGCGCATCAATATACCAACCGAGGTAGAGCCGCACCCATCCATTGCGCTGGGCTCCTGCGACCTTTCACTTTTTGAAATGTTATGGGCTTACTCTATTTTCCCCAGCGGCGGTTTTTCTACCAAGCCTTATTTTATCAGCCGCATAGAAGACCGCAATGGCAACGTGATCAAGCGTTTTGACCTGGGCACCAATAAAAAAGAAGCCATCAGCGAAGTAACGGCCTACCGCATGACACAGATGATGCAGGGTGTGGTAACCAATGGTACGGCCAAAGGATTAATGGACCGCCTGGGCGCTACTGAAATGGGTGGCAAAACCGGTACTACCAACGATAATGCCGATGCCTGGTTTATTGGCTATGTGCCTCAACTCCTCGCCGGCACCTGGATTGGTTGCGACGACCGCTTTATCCGTATAGAAAGCTCCATGGGCTATGGCGGCCTGGCATCGCGCCCTATTTGGGAAGCCTTTTACAAAAAAGTATATGCTGATAAAACACTGGGGCTGGATAAAAAATCCATTTTTGCCAAGCCTGCCGACCTGAATAACGAACTCAACTCGGCCGATATCAGCAGTATTATTCAGGACGAATACCAGCTGGGGGCTGAAGGTGAAGATA
The DNA here is from genome assembly GCA_965363375.1 of uncultured bacterium. Classification (GTDB taxonomy): domain Bacteria; phylum Bacteroidota; class Bacteroidia; order Chitinophagales; family Chitinophagaceae; genus Flavisolibacter. The sequence continues at coordinate 8,246 of CBDTUH010000093.1, read as the reverse complement.
TGGGTGTGGGCAATGCTAATGACTTTGGCGGCCTCGATACATCGCACGAATACATTGGTGCCGAATCGGAACTGCCCGACGAAGCTACCAATGATAAAAAACCGGCAACCAAGCCCCGCAACAATAAGGACACCGCTACCAAAAAAGACCCTAAGATTGGTGAGCCGGTAAAAAAAGATGAAAAAAAAGGCATCTTCCGTAAAATCTTTGGTAAAAAAGAAGAAGAACAAAAAAGCAACGGCAACGATTATTAATTGATTCTTTCTATAAAAAAAGCGCTTTCAATTGAAAGCGCTTTTTTATTGCCCAGTACATCCCTGCTAAGAGCAATGCATTGCTATAATTGATCAAAAGCGAAAAGAGACGTTTTGCATTAAAAAGAAAAAGAGACGTTTTATGAGTTTGTCAATCATCAGCAAAAAAGCATTAAAAGGAAAATCAGAGGTTTTGAAAACCAGTTGATTTCCATGAACTTTCAACCATGAACTATAAACTTTAATGAAAAGGGAAAAAGAGACGTTTTCAAAGTAGCCAACACCATGTTTTATAATATTTCATTTCGCTTACCAATGATGCCGGCTATGCCGATGCCATAAATAAAATGCGCGCGCACGGTTGCTGTAGTTACAGGTACATGGTATTTGGCCTGTATAAAAAAAGCAGCTTCATTAAAAAAATTCACCCTGAAACCACCTCCCACCGGCATGTATGCCCCATAATAGCCTTTTAACTTGCTGGCACCTACCCCGCCCAGCAGGTAAGGCGTCATCAGGTGCTTGTCCGATAGCACCCGAAAATGCAGTGTTGCATCTGCCTGTAGCAAAAAGGCAGGATTATTATCTACCATTTCGGGCAGGGCAGCGTTGCCAAACGCTCCGGTCAAGGTGGCCGCCAGGTTCATTTTGTGGCGCAGGTTTTTTATGTATGAAACGGAAAAGCCGGGTGCCATTTCATTGATGCCGGCCCACTCACCATTGCGTATTACCTGTTGCAAAGACGAACCTGCAATGCGATCCGGTGTGGTAAAATCGATAAGTACAAATGAAATTCCGATAAATGGAGGCTGCTCATTTTTTTGCGCAGCTATGCCAGATTCCAGCAAAAAATAGAAAGCCACAGTGAGTATATATTTTTTTGTAGCGGGCAGCATTACTTTAAGTTAAAACAAAAAAGAATGAAAGCTGCAAAAACAGTTGTTCGTTTTTATTTCGACTCAGCCATTTCCTCCCTGGGTTTTTGCTTGCCGAGCACCTCTACTTTTACCTGCGTGAGGCCGCGGCTGGTATAACCCAGCTTTTCTGCGCTGCTGCGGCTAAGGTCTACCACGCGCTTCATGCGGGGGTGCATGCGGTCGTTTATTTTTACTACAATGCTTCTTTTATTTTTGAGGTTGGTTACACGCACCCAGGTGCCCAACGGCAGAACATTGCAGGCAGCGGTAGGCTTGGCATGACTGTACAGTTCACCACTTGCTGTTTTGCGGCCGTTAAATTTATCGGCGTAGTAGCTGGCGGTGCCAAATAGAGTTTTAGGTGGCTTTTTACTTTTCTTTACAGTATTGTCAACAGCATTTTTTTGGGTACTGTCTTTTGTTTGGGCCGTAGCGGCCATACCTAAAAAAGTACTAAGCAAAAGCATCAGCAAACTTTTCATAGTATTGGGTTTAATGCCTTTGTTACCACCCTTTGCCTGTCAATAAAAAACCATGTAAGAAATAATGCAGCCCTGCTGCATGCATTGTAAACGGTTCGGTTTAACGACAGGCGGCCAGCAAATTTTGCAATGGTGGTAAGCAAGAAAAAAATAATTATTTTCATAGGCATGTTCACAAAATCGGATTGTACAAACTTCAAGATAATAATTTTTAGCGCAATGTTTGCTATTGGCGCTGCATTTTCACAAACTGCTGCAGCGCAAAACATGCGCGTTGTGCATACCGCTGCTTTATATAAACAGCAAATTAAAGAAGACAGTAATTTTTTAATGATAGAATTAAAAAGCGCCATTCCATCGCTTATATACGATATAAAGTATGCTACTACCAATAATTTTACGGGCGTGCCATTGTATCAAAAGGGAAATGAGACGTTTTTACGGCTGCCTGCAGCCCGCGCAATAGAAGCTGTTCAAAAACAACTGGCGCCAAAAGGTTATGGCTTAAAAATTTGGGATGCCTATCGGCCTTATAAGGCCACGCAAACCATGTGGAATTTAATACAGGATGAACGCTATGTGGCCAATCCGGCCAAGGGCTCGGGGCACAACCGCGGCCTGGCGGTAGATGTTACCATTATTGAACTTTCAACTGGTGCGGAACTGGATATGGGTACCGGATATGATCATTTTACCGACACGGCGCACCACAGCTTTCAACAACTTTCCGCTACTGTTTTGCACAACAGGCAGCTGCTAAAAACAACAATGGAAAAAGCCGGCTTTGCCGCATTGCCCACCGAGTGGTGGCATTACTACTGGCCCAACGACAGGGCATATGATGTAATGGATTTTTCGTTTGACCAGCTTACCCAAATGAATAAGAAAAAGAGACGTTTTGAAAAATGAAAAATTTAAAATGTAAAAAGAGGGCTTGCTCTTTTCCTAATTCCTTTTCTCTGCCAAGTAAGTCATCCTGGGGCTGCCGAAGGATTAAAAGGGAAAAGAGACGTTTTTACAACGCTAATTCATACAGCTATTTTAATATATCACTATTCACAATTGACAATTCACAACTCACTATAAAAACTTCGCTGTCTTTTCATCGCCGGTAATATCGCTGTTGCATCGCATTTGCAGCTGCACGTTCAGTATCCATTCGGCGCAGCCTTTGGCCTGCAAGTAATTGTTTACCTGGTGAATCAGTTGCATTACTTCGTCATAACTGCCTTCTACAACGGTTGCAAATGGACCTACTTCATATTTTACAGGGCTTTGTTGTATAACGGCAATCGCTTCATCCACCCAGCTATAAGGATGCTTATCCTGTACAATGGGTACTACCTGTAAAGATGCGTTGATGATGTGTTGATGCATAAAAAAAATTTATTTAAAGATGCGCGGAATTTTTTGTTCGGCCATTAGCAGGTCTGTCAGTACCATTGCGGTGACAGCCTCCAGCACCGGCGGCACACGCAGGGCAATGCAAAGGTCGTGTCGGCCCTTCACTGAAAACTTTTCAACACTTTCCGTTTCTCTATTCCAGCTTTCCTGTTCTTTTGGTGTAGATGATGTGGGTTTTACCGCAATACGAAAAACCAGTTCATTGCCATTGGTAATACCGCCAACAATGCCACCGGCATGATTGGTTCTTGTTGTACCTTTAGCATCAATAATGGCATCGTTATGTTCGGCACCAAACATTTGCGCAGCGGCAAAGCCAGCCCCAAACTCAATGCCTTTTACAGCAGGAATGGCAAAGGCTGCGTGCGCCAGCAGCGATTCTACCGAATCGAAAAACGGTTCCCCTAAACCAACTGGTAATCCTTTTACAGCACATTCAACAATACCACCTACAGAGTCTTTAACTTCAATGGCTTTTTGCAAACCTCTTTCCACATCCCCCTCTCCTCCTATTTGTGTAATATGTGCCGTTACAGCAATATCTTTCAATAATTTTTTGGCAACCACACCGGCTGCTACCAAACATAGAGTAAGGCGACCGCTAAAATGTCCGCCGCCGCGGTGGTCTTCGTGCCCGCCAAACTTTTGGTGCGCTACAAAATCAGCATGGCCGGGGCGTGGTATAGCGCGGTGCTTTTCATAATCACCTGAGCGCGTGTTGTTGTTTTGAAATAGTATGGTGATGGGTGCGCCTGTTGTTTTGCCCCCATAAATGCCGCTGTAAAAAAGAGGCTTGTCTTCTTCCTGCCTTGGCGTAGTGCCTTTTTGTTTACCACCTTTGCGGCGTTCAATATCTTCTGTAAAATCGGCTTCTGTAATGGGCAATCCTGCCGGGCAGCCGTCAATGGTAATGCCTACCGAAGTACCATGCGATTCGCCAAAAATATGTACACGAAAAAGTCTTCCAAATGAGTTCATGCTGTTAGTTATGGTTTAAAGTTACGCCCGCACCCAATAGCTGCAGATGCTCCCAAAATTGCGGATACGATTTGTTAACAGATGCAGCACCATCTATTAAAACGTCTCCCGCTCCTTTTAAAGCGGCTATGGCACATGCCATGGCAATGCGATGGTCGTTGTGTGATGAAACGGCTGCACCTTTTACAACTTCGCCGCCATAAATAATCATCAGGTCATCCTGCAGCTTTACTTCCACACCCAGCTTACCAAACTCCTCCTGCAAAGTGAGCGCGCGGTTGCTTTCTTTATGAGTCAAACGATGTACGCCTTCTATTACAGATGTTCCATTACAATAAGCTGCCAGTGCAACCAGCGGCGGAAAAAGATCAGGGCAATCTGTAGCATTGAAATGAAAAGGTTGCAAATCGCTTTTGCTAACAGTAATACTTTGTTCAGTAACGCTCATTACGGCACCGGCTTGCATCAGCGCCTGCAATATAGCTTTATCAGCCTGCACAGAAAATAAGTTCAAGCCTTTTACAACAATATTACCTGCTATGGCGCCAGCTACCAATAAAAAAGCAGCGCCGCTCCAATCGCCTTCTACTGTAAATTCAATATTACTTTTTATTGCCCGCTCTTTTTCTTTAAAAGGAAAATGAAACGTTTTATAATCGTTGTTTACGGGTGCTTTCAGTCCGAATGCATGAATGATTTCTAATGTTAAATCAACATAAGGCTTGCTGGTAAGATGGTTAACTGTAATGGTTACATCCTGTGCATCAGCGGCACTGTAAGCAAGTAGTAACCCTGTTAAAAACTGCGATGAAAGGGAACCATCAACGGTAATGTTTTTTGGTTGTAATGGACCTTTTATTTGTAAAGGCAGCTTGCCGTTTTCACTCCTGCAATCAACACTTAATTGCGGAAGTACCTCGTTAAAAAAATCCATCGGCCGTGTGGTTAAGCTGCCATGTCCGGTAATGGTGATGGGCTGGTTGCTAAGGGCTGCAATAGAAGTAAACATGCGGATGGAAAGACCGCTTTCGCCGCAATCAAGCGTGTTGTCCACAGGCTGCACGCCATTACTTTCTATTACAAACGTCTCGTTTTCCTTTTGCACTTTTGCACCCAGTTGCTGAATGATGTTGAGCGCCGCGTTATCATCATTAGAAATGCCGGGATTGTGGAGTACTACTTTTGCTTTCGATAAAAGTGCTGCCGCACAGGCGCGCTGCATGGCACTTTTAGAAGCAGGCGCTACTAATGTTCCATTTATAGTTGAGGGTGAAACGACAGCTTTCATCAGAGCAGGTTGTATAATTGTTCAAACGATATTTTTTTACTGACAGCTTTGCCAATCTTTTCCAGCAATACATAGTTGATGTCGCCGGCATCTTTCTTTTTATCGTTCATTAAAATTTCAAAGGTTTTCTTTTTATCGTAGCCAACCGTTGTAGGCAGGCCGTATTTTTCAATCAGCAGTATCAGCCTAGCCACCTGCTTAAAGCCGGTATATTGTGCCGATACTGAAGCCGCATAGGTCATACCAATAGCTACGGCTTCGCCATGCATCAGGCTATATTGCTTTTCCAATGCATGTCCAAGAGTATGCCCAAAGTTCAACAGCCGGCGCTCGCCTTTTTCAAATTCATCAGCCACTACCACCTTGGTTTTGATCATGGCATTTTGCTGAACCAGTTTTTGCAGGCTGCTTTTATTTTTTTGAAAATGCTTCAGGTCTTTTTCTTCCAAGGCTTTAAATAAAGCCGCATCTTTAATAGCTGCATGTTTAATTATTTCTGCAAAGCCATTGTTCCATTCCCGTTCCGGCAACGATTTCAGCAGTGAGGTATCATACAATAAAAACTGCGGCTGGTTGATAGTGCCCACCATGTTTTTGAACTGGCCTACATCAATACCATTCTTTCCTCCTATGCAGGCATCTACCATGGCCAACAATGTAGTGGGCACAAAGCAGAATTCAATACCGCGCATATAGATGGAGGCCGCATAGCCGGTCAAATCAGTAATCACACCACCACCCATACCGATAAGTGTTGTCAGCCGGTCGGCTTTCATCTTTATCAACTGGTCAATAATAGAATCAACCGTAGCCTGCACTTTATATTCTTCGCCGGGCTTCAGCACAATGGTGTTCCAGCCTTTTAGCTTTTTTTGATGTGCGGCAAAAATGTTTTCATCTGTAATAACAACTGCCTTTTTTTGCGGCACTATCTTTTTCAGGTCGGTTAGCGACGCGCCAAAATGATAGTTGACCGTTTTTGAAGAGAACCTGAACTTCTGACTTTCCATACTCAATCGTTAAAAATCCTTGTCTGGTGGTTGATACTTTCCATGTGTACCGCATCAAAGTACTTGGTGATAAATTCCTTGCTTAAAGATAGGCTCTCCCCTTTTTTATAAGCCCGCTCCAGTATCTGGTTCCAGCGGCTGGTTTGCAAAATGGTGATGTTGTTTTCTTTTTTATAAGTAGCAATTTTTTCGGCCACTTTCATGCGCTGACCTAATAAATAAATAATTTCATCATCCAGTTGATTAATCTGCTGCCGCAGCTTTTCAAGCGCCTGGTGAAACTCTTCCGAAGCTACATCTTCTTTACGCCAGATAATTTCATCCAATAATAGAGCCAGTTGTTCCGGTGTTATTTGCTGTTTTGCATCGCTCCACGCATTATCTGGGTCAATATGGCTTTCAATCATCACGCCATCATAATCCAGGTCAATGGCTTTTTGTGCCACTTCCAGCAAAATATCGCGACGGCCGCAAATGTGCGATGGATCATTGATGAAAAGCAGTTCAGGGTTGCGGCGCTTCATTTCAATAGCCAGATGCCACATGGGCGCATTGCGGTACTCGGTATTGCCGTAAGATGAAAAGCCACGGTGGATTAACCCAATTTGTTTAATGCCGGCTTTGGCTACGCGCTCCACGGCGCCGGTCCACAGCTCCAGGTCGGGGTTGATAGGGTTTTTAATTAATACCGGCACATCTACACCGCGCAGCGCATCGGCCACTTCCTGCACGCTGAAAGGATTAACCGTGGTGCGGGCGCCCACCCATAAAACGTCTACATCAAAATGCAGCGCGTCTTCCACCTGCTTGCCGGTGGCCACTTCAATGGCTGTAGGCAAACCTGTTAGCGCCTTTGCTTTTTGCAGCCAAGGCAATCCTTTGGTGCCAATACCTTCAAACGAGCCGGGGCGTGTGCGCGGCTTCCAGATTCCCGCACGCAAAATATCTACCTTGCCGGTAGCAGCCAGGCGTGTTGCGGTTTGTATTACCTGTTCTTCGGTTTCGGCACTGCAGGGGCCCGATATAATGAGGGGACGCTTCGCCCATTTTTGTTGTACCACTTCTTTGGCAGCTTCTAAAGTATGCATGTTAAAAACGTTTATTTTTCCTTTTAAAAATTTATTTAATGATTTTCCGAATGGTATTCGCGTGTTCAATCAGTTCTTTCAGGTAATCGTAGTTTTCTTTTTCAAGGCAGGCCTTGAATTTGCGTAGCTGGCTGATGTGTTCGTTTAAAACATCTAGTACATTCTCGCGGTTCTGCATAAAAATAGGTATCCACATTTCAGGATTGCTTTTTGCAAGTCGTACCGTACTTTCAAAACCACCGCTGGCCAGGCTAAAGATGGCATCTTCTTCCTTTTCTTTTTCGAGTACGGTATTGGCAAGCGCAAACGAGGTAATGTGTGAGATGTGACTAACATATGCCACGTGCACATCGTGCTCCACCGCGTTCATATACACCAGCTGCATGCCCAAAGTTTGATAAAGCTTTTCAGTTATTTCAATGGCATCGGCATCGCTTTCTTCCCTATTGCAAATAACAGTCGCCTTATTTACAAAAGCACCTCGCACAGCCGCTTCGGGACCGCTGTATTCGGTACCCCACATTGGGTGCGTAGCTACAAACCTGCCTTTTTTAGGATGGTCTTTTATAGCATCAATCACGGCTTCTTTAATGGAACCGGCATCTATTACTACTTGTCTATCTACATAATCCAGCACCTGCGGCAATAGTTTTTCAATTGCATCAACAGGTATAGATAAGATAACTAGATTTGATTTTTTTACAGCTGTTTCTAAATCGGCCGCTTCATCAATCAATCCTTTTTCCAGGGCTTTATCTAAATGCGCTTTGCTGGCATCCACACCTATTACTTTTGTTGCAAAATGGGCGTCTTTCAATGCCATGG
>CBDTUH010000092.1:0-11047 GCA_965363375.1 uncultured bacterium | reverse complement strand
GCGCTTCATTATAAGGATGTAAAATGGGTTCCATGGGTAGCTTATTCTCTTGCAACACTTACGTCGTTATCACGATTGTATGATGACCGCCATTGGGTAAGTGATGTTATTATTGGGGCTTCCATAGGTCATTTTATCACAAAAGGAATTTACAAGTTGGATGAAAGGCGCAGAAATACCGGGCAGGCCCAACTTGAAACATTCAGGAATTAGTAGAAAATAATAAGGAGTTGTTAAAGCTTCCGTGTTCTTTTAGGTAGTTTTTTTGTTGGAAGTCAAACTACTTGCTGTGCTTTTTTAAATATTTTTATATAACAATGAATCAATTATCCATAAGCTCTTTCATCAAATTTTCCCAGTTCTTCACTTAAAAGGAAATTGAGACGTTTTAATAAATTCGTTAAATAACAAAGCCTTTAATACAACAGCTTTAGGATTATTGTAATTTAGATTTATTGCCATCCTCTTCCATATTCACTCACTAATGGGATAGGGTTCAGGGGAACTTTTAAAACCACCAAAAATAGTTATATGAACCGGTTGCTGTTTGGCCTGCTCTTGCCTTTTGGGATTTTTTTTGTGCCTGAAGTAAAAGCCCAGGATTCCACAATCTTTGTTAAATCAACAGATTCCATTCCTGTTATAATTCAAAGTACCGAAATTGTAATTGATTCTTTCCTAATATCAATGGTTCCTACAAATTCACAAATTGCAGCCATTGAGGTTTTGCCCAAGACTAACAAAGCGCCTATTGCCATAAATCCCATATCATTAAGGAGCGTGGCCATACCTTCGGCCCTTATAGGTTATGGCGCTTACACATTTGCCAATAAAGACCTCAAAAACCTGAATCTGCAAATTCGTCGCGAAGTATGGGAAGAGCGAAATCATAAGCATTTTGGTGCTGACGATTTTACCCTAGCAGCACCTGTTATTGCTGTATATGCGTTGAACCTTGCCGGTGTAAAAGGAAGACATAATTTTATTGACCGTACTGCTTTGTATGGAATGTCGTACCTGATAGGTACAGGCGTGGTGGGTTCTGTAAAGCGATTGTCTGATGTGGTTCGCCCGGATAGCTCCAATTTTAAATCTTTCCCTTCGGGACATACGGCACAGGCTTTTATTGCGGCTGAATTTATGCGGCAAGAGTATAAAGACAGGTCGCCATGGTATGGTATAGCTGCGTATGCCGTAGCAGCCGGTACCGGTTACCTTAGGATGTATAACAATAAACATTGGTTTAATGATGTAATTGCCGGAGCCGGTGTAGGTATTCTTTCAACGCGTGTTTCTTATTGGCTTTATCCCAAATTGAAAAATTTATTTGTAAAAGACAAGGATCAAGAATTGAATACTGTTGTAATGCCTATGTATCAAAATGGTGCAGTAGGATTTGGCCTTGTACACCGGTTCAAATAACTAAACGCTAACGTAATAAGAAAAAGTGTGTTTCTTAATTGTAATGGAATAAAGGTTATTCGTAGCACAATTCGCAATGAATTGATTGTTAGTTTAGCCAAATAAAATATAGCTGATTTTGTCGGGAATGATAAATAGAAGAGATTAATAACAATAAAGCATCTTAAAGTTCAAAACCCTTATCATTCAAACGATTGATAAGGGTTTTGTTATTTGTTTGTGCCTAGGACTAGCCTGAGTTCGAACTTTTGGGTAGTAGACTTAAAGAATCTGTTGGACTTTCAATAAAGCTTATCTACGAGATATCGAAGGTTGCAGTCCTTAATTACCAAGTAGGAGAGTAATTTTCATATTTGAGACCAACAATGTATAGCAGCTTTACTAAGCATTCCCCATACCAATCCATACTTCCCACATATTCTAACTCTAGTATTTACTGGTTTCTTTCATTTAAATACAAAAGCCATAAATGTGAAATTTTTTTGAGTTACTTAATAACTATAACTCTATTATTGTGTGCCTGCAAAAAAGAAGAAAACAGTAAGACTCCAATTATACCAAGACCCTTCCTATTGGCTATAAAAGTTGAACCTAATTTTTCAAGTGACTTTTCTACTTATTTCGGCCATAGATCATTCAAAGTAACCTCAACTGGGTACCATATACATTAAACTCCCTTCAAGTTGATACCAACTGCAGCCAACTTAATAAAAACAGACATCACCTAAATGAAGTGGATACAGTATTATCATTAACCCGTTCAAAGACATCTTCAAAATGATTCACTTCTTTACCGCTGGTATCTTTTGCAATTGCTTTCCAGTATAATTTATTGCCTTCTATTCGCTGTGTGATGTCGACAGTAACTCCTTTTAGACCCGGCACTGAAGCATAATCAACTTTCATAATCATTTTATCCCCCTCTACTGTATAAGTGCCCCCAAAAGCATTTTCAAATTTGCCATTTTTCTTGCTGATACGCATCCAGTTGGTTGGCGTAATTATCTGGTAGCGAATGTGGGTGGCATTGGTATGGGAACTTTTGGTGCCATTGGGGTAGGTTGAGGAAGAGGAAAGTTGATTCCATGTGCCTACGTGGGCACCGGGATAGCTTTTGTCCTCTTGTACTTTTATGAAGGTATGATGGATGGTATCCTTTGTGCCATCCTGCATAACCAGAACACCGTTTTGGTGAAATGTATCTTCTTTTACACTGTAGTTAAATTGGGCTTTACCCCCTTGCGCTTCGAAGTTGGCATGTTGTATATGTTCTGTATAAGTATCTTTAGCAACAATGTATGCACCAGCTCCAGCATAGGCAAAAGTGTCCTTTTTGGTATTGCGTACATAAAAGTAGAAATGGGTAGGTGTGAAGACTTTAAGTTCCTCCAGTGAATCGGTGGTTTCTTTCCATGTACCTATTAATCGGTTGGAATTATTAGAAGCGGTTTGAGCATTGACTTGTATAACACATAACAACAGGCAGAAAAGGGGAAGTGCTTTCATGATAAGTTAGTTTAGTTACTATAAGTTAACCATTTTTTATAATATAAAATAATGCTGACCTATTGCGTTGAAAGTCGTTTTTTACAAGCCCAAATTTTTGCTCTCTGTTCAATTTAACCTTATCAACTTTATAGTTTAAACAGTGTATGATGTTAGAGAAAAAAGAGGTGCTTGAGCAACTACTTAAGAAAATGATTGCAGAGATTCAGGATTGCGCTATTATTCTGATGAACATTGACGGCACCATTTTATCTTGGAACAAGGGTGCAGAGATGATAAAGGGTTATAAAGAGGAAGAAATCATTGGCCATAATTTCCGGCGTTATTTAAGCGTCCTGTACTCACTAGGAATGCGCTCCTTGAGCCACTGAAGCGGACTTTAGAGGACAAGAAAAAAGGCAATCCTTTAAAAGATTGCCTAAACCCTTGTTCTGTGCCCAGGACTGGATTCGAACCAGCACGCCCTTTACGAGCACCACCACCTCAAAGTGGCTTGTCTACCAATTTCAACACCTGGGCTAAAAAGCAGGGCAAATGTATTTTATTTTTTCAAAATAATGCGAAATGTTGTTCCCTTTCCGGGTTCAGAACTTTTTACAAATAAACTTCCCTTATGATACTGCTCTATAATCCGTTTGGATAAGCTAAGCCCAAGGCCCCAGCCACGCTTTTTGGTGGTGAACCCGGGTTTGAAAACCTTGTTGATGTTTTGCTTGTTGATGCCTTTGCCGGTATCTATTACATCAATCACTACTTGTTTATAGTTGTCTGTTATATCCACATGTAATTCGCCGCGACCTTCCATAGCGTCCAGCGCGTTTTTCAAAAGGTTTTCAATTACCCAGTCAAAAAGCGGACCCGAAAGGTGAGCGGCAATATGCTCCTTACCATGGGTGCTCATGCCTATTGTTACTTTGCCCGAGGCCCGTTTGCGCACATATTCCATCACTTCCGCCACCTGCGCCACTACGTTCATTTCTTCTAGCTGTGGCGTGCTGCCTATTTTGCCAAACCGGTCCGATACCAGGCGCAGCCGGTCAATATCTTTTTCAAGCTCATGCACCAGGGCTTTATTTTTTTCATCTTCCTTTAATATCTCCAGCCAGCCTTCCAGTGAAGATACAGGTGTACCCAGTTGGTGTGCCGTTTCTTTGGCCATGCCGGCCCATACCTGGTTTTGGGTAGAGCGGTAGCTACTGGTAAGTGCCAAAAGTGTAATGATGATAAAAAGGCCTACAATAAAAAGCTGCACCAACGGGTAATAACGCACCTCGCGCAGTAGTCGGCTGTGGCCATAATAGTATTTATTGATGCGTGTGCCGTTTAATGGGTCTGCCCAAACAACCGGTGCGTTTTCCGAGCTGAATTTTTGGAGCCGGTCGCTTAAATAAGCACCCAAATTGGCTACCTGTGCGGTGTCAATATTTACAAACTGAATAATGCTGTCGCTTTCATTCGTTTCAATAATTGGTATGTCGGTGTTGTCCTGGATGATTTTTAGGTGCAAGCGCGTATCAGTAGTATTAGGATTGAAGAGTGAAGTGCTGGCCTCTACCCATTGTTCCACCTTTTGTTTTTCTTCTGCCTCGATTTTGTTTGCCAGGTAAGAGGAATACCAGATGGTGCCGCTTACAATTAGTATGGCTATCAGTGCCAGTAAGGTGCGCCAGGTAAGTATTTGCCGAAACATGGTCCGAAAATAAGGTGTATAACACCCATTCTATTATTTTTGACAAAATAATTGTTTTTCGATTGACGGTTCCACCATCTGTAGCTATAGTAATTTTAAACTGGAATGGCAGGCATCACCTGCAGCAATTTCTTCCATCTGTACTGGCAACTACCTATACCAATCTGCAGTTCATTGTAGCCGATAATGCTTCATCTGAGGATTCTGTATCATTTTTAAAAGCTACATTTCCGCAGGTTCAGATTTTACAGCTTAACGAGAATTGGGGTTTTGCCAAAGGCTATAACCTGGCGCTACAACAGGTAAAGTCCGATTATTATATGCTGCTCAATTCCGATGTAGAAGTAACGCCTGGCTGGTTAGAACCTATGGTGGAGTTGCTTCAGAAAGAGGAACGCTATGCTGCCTGCCAGCCTAAAATACTGGCTTACAAAAACAAGCACCTGTTTGAGTACGCCGGGGCGGGTGGGGGATGGCTGGATGCCTATGGTTATCCTTTTGCTCGCGGGCGCATTTTCGATTATTGCGAAACCGATGAAGGACAATACGATTCCACAGCCGAAGTATTTTGGGCCAGTGGTGCCGCTATGCTCATTAAAAGCAGCGCCTTTCATAACGTAGGCGGATTTGACGATTACTTTTTTGCCCACCAGGAAGAAATAGATCTTTGCTGGCGGCTGCAGCTGCAGCACCAAAAAATATTCTGTTGCCCGCAATCGGTTATTTACCATGTAGGGGGCGGCACACTGCCAAGAGGCAACTCGCGCAAAACGTTCTTAAACTTTCGCAATAACCTTATTATGCTGGCCAAAAACCTGCCCTGGAGCGAAAAGTGGTGGAAGATACCTTACCGGCTGATGCTGGATAATGTGTCCGGACTGAAAGGTTTGCTATCCGGTGATGGCGGCTACTTTCTGGCGCTGCTGCAGGCGCACTGGGCTTTTTACGACTGGATACTTTTTAAAAGGGAAAAGAGACGTTTTAAGCGCAGGCCATTGCACACCTTGCAGGGCACCTACCCACACAATATTGTATGGCAGCATTTTGTAAAAGGAAAAAAAACCTTTTGGCAGATCACCGGAAAAAAAGATTAGCAGCGCCGCTTTATATTTTGTTGGTTATTACACACGAACTATTATTTTTGCATCACAAAATAAGGCTATGGATCAACATAATATGTTACAGCAGGAGTACCACGAAGAACTGGAGAAAGTTCAGGACAGGGACTTTACACACAACTGGGTTTCTTCTTCCGCTTTTATTTTTTACCTGTCTGTTTTTTGCCTGGTAGCATTTTTGTTCGGCTCCTGCGCCAAATTGTATACAGAAAGATATGACCGCAAAACCTACGAGGTAACCGTGCCCGAAAGCACGCAGTACAGCCCGGTTTACAAATAATTGAGATAAAAATTTTTGTTGGAAAGATTGCGCTTCTTATATTTGCAACCCCAACGGACAATAAAAAAAGTTCTTTTAGAAGCGGAAGTAGCTCATTTGGTAGAGCACGACCTTGCCAAGGTCGGGGTGGCCGGTTCGAGCCCGGTCTTCCGCTCAAAACTTCTCCCGCCCCAAACGGGAGATTTTTTTTGGCAGCCCTGGTGGTGGAATTGGTAGACACGCAGGACTTAAAATCCTGTGACCCGCAACGGTCGTATCGGTTCAAGTCCGATCCGGGGCACTTGAAAAAAAAGGCTGACAACATTTGTTGTCAGCCTTTTTTTATGCCTTTAATTTCCCCTTTGTTTTAAAAGGAAAATCAGACGTTTTTCTTTCCTTATAATATCAATATTACCCGGGCAGATGGGCCAGATCATCGTTGCTGTACTCAAAAGTAACCGGGATGGTGATATAAATAGGCGAAGGGTTGTTGTTGACAATTTCAGGGTTCCATTTAGGCATTTTCTTCAAAATCCTTAGCACTTCATTATCAAATCGCGAGCCGCCCGATTCTTTAATTTCAAAGTTGCCCGGCGTGCCATCGTTTTGCAGTAAAAAACGCGCCACCACTGTTATTTTATCTCCTTCCTTTAATCCTTCCATTCGGTTCATGTTATCCTTTATAAATTTGGTGAGCGCAGGCTTGCCACCCGGAAATTCGGCTTTTGTATTAACAACAGTGGCCGGAGCAGGACTGTTTACCGATTGTTTGCTTTTATTGCTGGCAAAGGCCAATCCATCCTGCATCAAAATATTGATCTGGTTTTTGTTGCGCACAACTATCTGTGGCTTGCCGTTGTGAAGCAATACTTTTCCCGTAATGCTGATGTTTTTGTTGGCAAAATAATCTTCAGGTTCAAAGGCAAATGAAGTACGTTCCGCACCATTAATTACAGCCGTTAAAAGCGGGTCGGGGTAGGGTGCGCCTATGTTTAAAACTGTTGGCTGGTTTTCGCTTTCGGCAAAATAAGTACCATTAAACACAGTGCCCAGCACCGTTATGCTGTCGCCAATATAATTGAACACATCTTCTACGGCGATGGGTGTTTTAATTACAATTTGATCGCGGTCGCGCAAGATAATTTGCGGCTTGCCTTCGTACACCTGTACCACGCCGGTCAGGCAAACATCTTTATCGGCATAAAAAATTTCAGGTGCTTTATTGAATTTGGGGCGGTCCTGCTCCCAGATAACGGCGGAAAACAATTGGCTGTTGCCGCTGCCGGCATTTAAAAAAGTGGGCTTGTCGGCGGCCGATTCAAAAAAGCTGGTGCTGGTGATTTTGGTGCAAAGGCGCACACTGTCGCCCACGTGTTTATCTACATCTTTAGCGTTGATGTTTTGCAGCGCCAGCAATACTTTTCCTTTGTATAACTCATTAATAAATTGCGCGCCCAGTTTTTTTACCTGTACGCCAAAAGCCGGAGGCACGGTCAGGTCAGAGTAGTCTTGTATATTGTATTTGCGGATGCCTACAAGTGCATGCCTCGACAATCTTTCAATATCGCTGAGGCTGATGGCATACTGGTGCTTGTAGCTGGTGGTGGCACTGTTGATGTCGTACATCTGCGTGCCGGTGCTTTTAATGGTTACGGTGCTATCGTTTTCCAGCAGCAGTATGGCCTGGTTTTCGTAACTAACCGTAGCTACACCCCAGCCAAAACCACTGATGGTCATAAAGTATTCCGAACCGATACATTTAAGGGTTAAAGAAACTTTTGCCTTTGGCGAGTTGTAAATGGCCATAGGCTCAAATTCGATGCGGCGCTGCTTGATGTACTTATCAAACTCGTTGATCTTTACTTTTTGGGCATAAAGGAAAAGTGGAAGCAGCATCAAAAACAGGAAGATTTGTTTCATGCCAGTTAGCTTTAATTGTTTTGAAGAGGGCCTGTAAAAGGGTTTAATTAAAGTACGGCAGGTAGCAGTTATCCCATGGATTGGCTTCTCTAAATTATAAAATTTAGGTATATAATAAGCTCGGCAGTCAATTTTTTATTTAAAAACGTCTGCTGCGCCTTTTGATTTGACGGCATTGTAAAAGATGAGAAAGCTTTTGAGACTGTAGCGGGTTAAAACAAGTAGCACTTAAAAGGAAAACCAGACGTTTTCACTTTTAAGAAAATATCCTCCTTATTGGTATGTAGTAAATTGGGTATTCATTGGTACTGCAGCAACACCAATAAAATTTTATAATTTAGTTTTACTGCAAAAGTGGATGTGACTATGGTAAAGAAGTTTTTGCGCTCTTTTTTTGTTTTCTTTTTTGTTCTGACTTTAACTCAGTCGAGGGCATTCTCTTTCTGCCTGCCTGGATATGAATTATCAAAAACGTCTCAAAATCCTTTTAACAATGCGGCCGCTGCGGCAGTGCAGGAAGTGCTGTTTGCCACCAACGAAGATGTTGACCTTTATATTAATGATGAACTGAAAGGCACCCTCAGTAAAAACGCACATCTTTATCTAAAGCTGCCTGCCGGCAGCTACACCTATAAAGCCAAAAGCAAAACCTCGGCCGATGAACTGCGGCATAACTTTAATGTAAAAGATGGAGCTGCGAACGAAATCTTTATCGACTTTCTTTATTTTATGGATGAAAGAAACCTGCTGCGGGAAAGCCTGAAATCCAGTACTGGCCGGAACGCTAAAGCAGAACCGGTTAAGGACACAGCAGCGGCTCAAAAAGTAGCGGAGATAACAAAAGAAGCAGAAAGAATTGTACTGAATACGCTGGTGCAGAATATGGCCACCATAAAAGGAGGGCAGTACATTATGGGCAACAATAAGGCGCCTGCCGCCGATGAAGTGGAGCACCCTGTAATAATATCCAACATAAAGTTTGGCCTGTTTGAAGTAACGCAGCAGCAATGGACCGTGATTATGGGGTATAATCCCAGTAAAAATGCCGGCTGCGGCACCTGCCCAGTAGAAAATGTAAGCTGGGAAGAAGTCATGCGATTTATAAGAAAATTAAATGTGGCTGGCAATAAAAAATTTAGGCTGCCAACAGAAGCCGAGTGGGAGTATGTAGCCAAGCTGGGTGGCAAAGCAGAAGTGGACCGGGCCGGCGGGCAGGAAGCTTACATAAAAAAGACAGCCTGGTATTTTGCAAATGCCAACAAACAAACGCACCCGGTGGGGCAGAAACAGCCCAACGTAGCCGGCATTTACGACCTGATGGGCAATGTTTCGGAGTGGTGTTCCGACTGGTACGGTTCGTATTACTATAAAGAAGACGATAACCAGAAAAACCCAGAAGGTCCGCCCCTGGGAAAAGAAAAAGTGGTGCGGGGTGGCTCGTTTCTTGACTATAACGGCGACCAGTTCCGCCCCTCGTTCCGCGATAAAAAATCACCCACATCTAAAAGCGAAAACGTAGGTTTTCGTCTGGTGATGGAGCAGGATTAAAGTAGGCTAGCAGAAATAATTTGAGCCTTTGGTTCTATTTACATTTAAATTTCTATACATTTATAGCTCCAACCAGAATGCGGCTGTACTTATGAACCTGTAGAAGGGTCCTGGCCATTTCGCAAAAGCTTAAACAAACGTTTTTTAAAAGAATTTCAGTCTTGGCTATCTCCCTTTTATTTAAGGTTTGTAAGTGCTCAATGCATTATCCATCTATCTTTTTAAAAGCCACCTCTTTCAAGTTAACCACTTACTTACTGCTACCCTGTAATTTTTAAAATTGCGGCTTGTTTTATTAGCTGGCATCAGCCATACGCTAACCTGTTGATGCTGTCGAAATAAAACCATTGCTGCTATTGCATAAACCTTTCTGTTTATAAAAACCGGATAATGTTTATGGTAATGAAAAACACTATGCAAGCGTTTCCTTTGATAAACTATACCATTCATAAAACTGCTATGCGCTCAGCCAGCATAGTCCGCCTGTTGGCTTTCTTTTTTGTATTCTTTTGTTTTTCCATTCAGTTACAGGCGCAATGTCCCACCAATAATAATATTACGGTAAAGCCACCTTTATGTTCTGGTCATCATGCATTAATTGAAGGCTCATTACCTAAGGGTGGTGACGGCACTTATAAATACAGATGGGAAAGAAGTGAGCAGGGAAACAGCAATTTTAAGCTTATAGACGATGCGCAGGAGCCTAATTTAAGTATAACCAGCGAGGTTCGTAATTCGGTGCGCTTCAGGCGGGTGGTTTATTCGGGCAATTGCCAGCCGGTATATTCTAATGTTGTAAAAATTGATAATAACCAGGGGGTGCAGCAGGTAAAGGTTGAAGTGGATCAAACCAGTTGTTCCCAACCATTAGGAGCTGTTGATGTAACAGCACCCATTGGTCCTGGTTACAAATACAGTATCAATGGCGGCAGTTTCCAGTATAATCCACAATTTAAAAACCTGCAGCCCGGAAAATACACTATCAGGGTTAGAAGCACTTCTGATGACGATTGTATATCTGATCCTATTTCCTTTACCATTAATACAGCACCCGAAGCACCCCGGCAACCTGTTGTAAAGGTTACGCAACCCGGATGTGGTCAATCATCTGGTACAGCTGTAGTAACAGCTCCATTGGGTGAAAATTTGGAGTACAGTATTAACGGAGGTGCTTATCAAAAAGGGATTACGTTCAGCAACCTGAAACAAGGCATCTACCAAATACAAGTTAGAAGTACAGATGATGAAGCCTGTGTTTCACCAGTTTCTTCATTTACCATCAATAATACGCAACCTCTTCCGCCTAAGCCTGCAGTAAAAATAGTGCAGCCTACCTGCCAATCACCTGCCGGGAGTATAGAAGTAACCAGTCCTGTAGGTAATGATTATGAATATAGCTTAAACGGTGGAAGCTACCAGGGGACAGTATTGTTTGAAGATCTTGCTGCGGGCAGCTATCAGATTGTTGTGCGTAAGGTTTCCGATAATAGTTGTGTTTCTGACAAAACTGAAGTTGCCTTAATAAAACCGAGCGCCCCCAGTGGCAGCATCACGCCGGCCAGCGCTGAATTGTGCCGTGGCGGG
>CBDTUH010000091.1:0-11050 GCA_965363375.1 uncultured bacterium | reverse complement strand
GGTTTCATCCAAAATGGCCAGTTTGGGTTCCAGCATAGCCATCTGGAAAATTTCGTTGCGCTTTTTTTCACCGCCGGAAAAACCTTCGTTCAGCGGACGGCTTAACAGCGACTGGTCCATATTCATCAGGGCCATTTTTTCTTTCATCAGTTTTAAAAACTGCACGGCATCATAAGGTGCCAGGCCGCGGTACTTGCGTACTTCGTTCACGGCTGTTTTAATAAAATTGGTGGTAGTAAGTCCTGGAATTTCTACCGGGTATTGAAAGGCCAAAAAGATGCCCTCGCCTGCTCTTTCTTCTGGCGCCAGGTCTAAAATATCTTTACCGTTAAAAGTAACAGAGCCATCTAAAACTTCGTAGGTTTCGCGGCCGGCCAGTACAGAGGCCAGCGTGCTTTTGCCGGAACCGTTTGGTCCCATTATAGCGTGCACTTCTCCGGGATTTATTTCCAGGTTAATGCCTTTGAGTATTTGTTTTCCTTCAATGCCCGCTTGTAAATTCCGGATCGATAACATATATGTTCTTATTTATTCTATTTAAAAGGATTTTGAGACGTTTTGTGGATTAGCCTACGCTGCCCTCCAAGCTTACTGCCAGCAGCTTTTGCGCTTCAATGGCAAACTCCATCGGCAACTGGTTCATTACTTCTTTGGCAAAACCATTGATGATTAAAGCAACTGCTGTTTCGGTATCAATACCGCGCTGGTTGCAGTAAAAAATCTGGTCTTCGCCAATTTTAGAAGTAGTGGCTTCGTGTTCCACAACAGCTGTTGCATTTTTCACCTCTATATAAGGAAAGGTATGCGCACCGCATTTATCGCCAAGCAGCATGGAGTCGCACTGCGAGAAGTTGCGGGCATTGGTAGCATTTTTACCTACATGCACCAGACCGCGGTAGCTGTTTTGGCTTACGCCCGCCGAAATACCTTTGGATACAATGCGGCTCTTGGTGTTTTTACCCAGATGCATCATTTTAGTACCGGTATCGGCCTGCTGATGGTTATTGGTAACGGCTACAGAGTAAAACTCACCAGTGGAGTTATCACCTTTTAAAATAACACTGGGATACTTCCAGGTAATGGCTGAACCGGTTTCAACCTGCGTCCACGATATTTTAGAGTTGTGGCCTTTACAAATGCCACGCTTGGTTACAAAGTTGTAGATACCGCCTTTGCCTTCTTTATCGCCGGGGTACCAGTTCTGAACCGTAGAATATTTAATCTCGGCATTGTCCATAGTGATTAATTCCACTACGGCGGCGTGCAGCTGGTTCTCATCGCGCATAGGCGCGGTGCAACCTTCCAGGTAACTTACGTAGCTGCCTTCATCGGCAATAATCAGCGTACGCTCAAACTGGCCGGTATTTTCAGCATTAATGCGGAAGTAAGTAGAAAGCTCCATCGGGCAGCGAACACCTTTTGGAATGTATACAAACGAACCATCACTAAATACAGCTGAGTTCAAGGCGGCAAAATAGTTGTCCGTTACCGGCACTACCGAGCCCATATACTGCTTTACCAGCTCAGGATGCTTGTGCACGGCCTCACTGATAGGGCAGAAAATAATGCCCAGCTCGCTCAGCTGCTCTTTAAACGTAGTAACTACCGACACGCTGTCAATCACCGCATCTACGGCCACACCGCTCAGGCGCTTTTGCTCGTCGAGCGAAATGCCCAGTTTTTCAAAGGTTTTCCGCAGTTCGGGGTCAACCTCGTCTAAACTGTTTAGCTGCTTTTTAGGCTTCGGTGCTGAGTAATAGATAATATCCTGGTAATTGATGGGTTCAAACTTAACATTGGCCCATGTAGGCTCATCCATAGCCAGCCAGCGCTGGTAGGCTTTCAGGCGCCACTCCAGCATCCACTCAGGCTCGCCTTTTTTGGCAGAAATAAAACGGATGGTATCTTCGTTCAGCCCTTTGGGTGCTTCGTCAACTTCAAAATGGGATACAAAACCGTATTTATAGTCAGACTGGATAGTTTGCTCAATCGTACTAAGTCCATTGTCCAGCTCCTTCTGCTCCGGTTTCAATAATTCTGTTTCCATGGCGCAAAATTACTACTATTTGTACAAAAAAGTATAAATTGATAATTGTTAAAAAAGCTTTCTTTCTGACTGCTTTTGGCGCTGCAAAGGTGCAGCTATTCAACACATTTCCATTAATAATTTAAAACGAAAAAGAGACGTTTTTCCGCATTTCGTAAGTGCCTTTTCCCGATTCTTAAACCCAACGCAGGGTCAACCCGGTAGTTTTGCGCTAACTAAATTTTGAGAATGAAGCGTTTAGGTTCCCTATTGACTTTTTTGTTTTTTTCAATTGTATTACACGCACAGCAGGTAAAAGGTTTTATAAAAGATGGCGAAGGCCAGCCGCTCCAAGGTATTTCGGTGCTGATAGATGGCTCCTTTTTGGGCACTACTTCTGCAGAAGATGGCAGCTACAGCCTTAAACTACCCGGCGCGGGAAGTTTTACTTTAATAGCGCAGGGCGTATCTTTTTTAAGCCAAAGCCAGCCGGTAAATGCCGCTGCCTCAGAAACAGCTACAGCAGATTTTACTTTAGAAGCCGCCATCAACACCCTGAAAGATGTAACGGTTACAGCGGGCCGCAAAGCGGAAATTGTAGACCGCACACCCGCCTCGGTACAGGTAGTCAACAGCCGCGATATTCAAAGCCAGTTGCTGGTATCTCCCAACATCAACAACATTTTAGCCAGCGCCGTTCCTTCATTAGGCTTGGGCACCAACACTACTTCTAATACCGGCCAAACCCTGCGTGGCCGCAACCCGCTTATTTTAATTGATGGTGTGCCACAGTCTACCCCGCTGCGGGCCGGTGGCCGCGATATGCGCACCATTGATCCTGCTGTGATTGAACGTGTAGAAGTGGTGAAAGGCGCTACTGCCATTTATGGCAACGGTGCCGATGGCGGTGTTATCAACTACATCACTAAAAAGCCATTGAAAGGTTCTAAGTTCAACGCCTCCACCTATATTGCCAATACCGGCATGCTGAAGAATTGGGATGAAACATTTGGTGGCCGCATCACGCAGCAATTTTCGGGCGCACTGGATGGCTTTGACTACGTGGTAAGCGGCACATACGAAAAAACCGGTGTGTACAAAGATGCGAATGGACAGGTGCTGACGCCGGTATATGGCCTGGGCGAAACAGACATTGCCAATGTATTTGTAAAAGGCGGCTACAATATTACACCTACTCACCGCGTAGAAGCCATGTACAACTACTTTGGCTCCAAGCAAAACTCCGACTTTATTGAACAAATGGGCGTATACGGCAGCCAGCCTACCGTTGGCGTGCCGGGCAAAACAAAAGGCGTAGATGAAGGCACCCGCTTTAACCACAATGCCTATGTGAAATACCTGGCAAAAGACCTTTTCCTGGGCACCAATATAGATGCGAGTGTGTACAGGCAAAGTTTTAAAACCGTTTATGGCTATACCTCTTTTTTTCAGAATGGCGGTCAGTCTACTATAGAATCGGACAAAAAAGGTTTGCGCCTGAACCTGAACACACCTTACAAAGCAGCTGGCTGGCTTACGGGCGATGTAGTATATGGTGTGGATGTGCTGAATGATGTAACCTCGCAAAAACTTACCGACGGCCGTACCTGGGTACCCGAAATGGATATGAAAAACACGGCGCCATACCTGCAGGCAACAGCTGTTCTTTTCAACAACTTTATATTAAAGGCCGGCTACCGCTACGATGCCGTAAATATTGATGTGCCCAGCTTTACACAAATAATTGACGCTAATGGCAACGGCGGCAAAAGCATCACCGGCGGCGCAGTTAATTTTAATGCTTCTACTTTTAATGCCGGCCTGCGCTTTGCTAAATGGGAAATCTTTAAACCCTTTATCAGCTACACACAAGGCTTTTCAGTTATTGATTTGGGCCGCTTTGTGCGCGCCGCCAAAGAAGATGAACTGAGCAAAATGCAGATAGAGCCTGTTGTGGTGAATAACTACGAAGCTGGCTTTAGCAGCAGTCACCAATGGTTTGCCTTTACCGGTTCATATTTTTTAAGCACCAACAAAGTAGGCGCATCGTTAGTAGAAGAAAACAGCTTGTACGTGCAGCAAAAAGCACCTGAAAAAACCTATGGTTTTGAAGCAGCGCTGGATGTAACACCCATTCCGCAAATAAAAGCCGGTGTAGCATATACCTATATTGAAGGAAAGGCCGACATCAACCGCAACGACAACTTTGACGATGCTGAAGACCGCTACCTCACCGGCCTTAAAATTCCGCCGCCTAAAACTACCGCCTATGTGCGCTACGCACCGGCACAGGCCTGGGATGTAATGGTGCAGTGGATCCATTTTGGCGACCGTAAAAGATTTAACCCACGCGCCAATGGCACCTTTGCCTACGGCGAAGGCCCGGTAGAAGCCAACAGCCTTGTCAACCTCAGCTCCAGCTGGCAGGTAAACAAAGTTTTCTCTCTCAACCTGGGTATTGAGAACTTACTGAACAACGACTTTTTTATGCCGCAGGCACAATGGAGCGCACAAAACGGCGATTATATTAAAGCCAATGGCATCCGCTACCAACTGGGCGTAGGCATTCGCTGGTAACTTACTTTTGCAAAAGGAAAATCAGACGTTTTAAAAGGGATGCTCAATCGGCATCCCTTTACACTGTAAATGAAATGGAATAAACACTTATTTAACTGGCACCACTGGTGCGGGCTTATTGTTGGCCTTTTCCTGCTGCTAATGAGCATCACCGGCTCGCTGCTGGTGTTTGCACATGAGTGGGAAAGCCTGGAATATGTGCCACCCATACAAGTAGAACAGGGTACGCCATCCTTTGACGCATCGTTCAGCAAAGTGCAGCAGGCTTATCCCGGCTGGGAAATAAGAATGTATCATTTACCGCAAAAAAACAAAGCGCTCATTTACGAGTTGCGGCAGCAGGAAAAAAGCAAGAAAATATATGTGCATCCCGTGTCGGGTAAAGTAGTTGGCGTCAACGAAAATGCCAATTCCTCTTTCCAGCGTTCGTTACTGCTGCTGCACTATACGCTTTTTGCCGGCACGGCCGGAAAAATATCGGTTTTCTTTATCGGCGTTCTTTTTCTCATCACGCTTATTACAGGTCTAATTGTTTACCGCCGTTCGCTGGCCAAAGTATTTACACTTAAAGTTCGTTTCAACCGGCAAACGGCGCGCGCTACTTACTCCTCGCTGCACCGCATTGTAGGCGTGTGGTCGCTGCTGTTTAATTTATTGATTGTGGCTACCGGACTTTGGCTCAGCGGACAGATTTCTTTAAACGCTATTAAAACACCAAAAGGAAAAGCAGACGTTTCTGCAACTGCGCCAGTCCGCTCTATTGATGCCGTGGTGGCAAAGCTGGTGGCGGAACACCCCAATTTTGAAATTCACCTCCTCCGTGTGCGCGCCGGCAGCAATGTGGTAGGTGTAAGCGGCCGATTGCTGAACGATCCCAAAGTATATGGCGATTATTACAGCGGCTTTACGTTTGACGGTGCCAGCGGCGAAATACTTTCTAGCCATTTTATGCAGCAAATGACCGCCAGCCAGCGCCTGGCTAAAATGGCAGCACCATTACACTTTGGTACTTACGGTGGATTGCCCTTAAAAATTGTTTATTGTTTACTGGGGCTTACACCTGCACTCCTTTCCATCAGTGGTTTTGTGCTCTGGCGCAAACGCGGGCAGAAAAAAAGAATGACTAAAAAAGAGGCGCGCATGCTGCAGCAAGTCTGAGTTTTTAAAACTTCCTTTTCCCCTTTTATAAATAAATCGATAGTAAGAACGTCTTTATTCTCTTTTGCGTTTCAAAAGGGAATAGAGAAATTTTTTGTTTGCCTGCTTTTGTTCCCTCATGCAACTTCCGTTGCGACGCTCCTTTGGGGCTGTAACAATCGCATCAGCAGAAACGTCTCATTTCCCTTTTAAGTATAACCTCAAATTGTAAATCCAAAATCGACATTCGTAAATCAGAAAACGTCTCTTTTCTCTTTTAATATTATTAAGGCTTTACTTTTTTTGCTACTTCATTTTTAATGTAACCATTCTCCAGGTATCGGTACAGGTTTTTGCCCGGACAGGTGGTTTGCTTGGAATAGTCGCGGTGCGAGGCCAGTGTTTCAAAAGGAATCTGATACGTTTTGCTGCAATGTGCAATCAGGTTGATTAAAGCATTCAATTGTGCTTCTGTTACTTCCTGTTCTTCCAGGTTGCCCAGGCAGGTAATAAGTAAATGTCCTGTCGGGTCGTATTCGGTTGCGGTTTCACCAACGGTAAATACATTACGGCCTTCATAAACAGTGCCATCAGTTGCTATCAAAAAGTGATAGGGAATATCTACCCAGGCCCTATCCGGCCCCATACCCCAGCTTTGTATGGCCTTTATTTTTTTGGCAGCATCTGCCGTCAGTTCCAGCCGCGTGCCTTCATGGTGAATGGTTATTTGTTTGGGCACGTGTTGTTTGTAAGGTTTTGGCGGAGCGGCGTTCCAGCCGCTGCGTGGCACAATGCTAATGTTGTTTTCTGCTGTTCTTTTTTTTGCCGCTGAGCAGGCAGCACTAACTACAACAATCATTATGAAAAGGAATATTCTTACATTCATTTTTTATTGTATTAAAGTCACTTCTCTCCTTTTGCTTTCATTACCCATACGGTCTACTGCGGTTACGCTTATTTTTTGTATGGCTGCATTCTGATTGCCCAGTTTTATGCTTTTGGGTAAAGTAGCGTACCGGTCCGCCTTATTTAAAATCAGGTGCTGGCGCACATTGCCGTGCTCGTAATAAACCACCCATTTAAAAACATCGGCTGCGTTGCTGTGCGTCCAGCTTACACGTACGGAATCGCCAATGGTTTCCAGCTGCACTAAGGGCATTTCCGGTACAGTGGCATCTAGCCAAGGCGATGCGGGTACCAATGCCTGCGACTTGTAGGGCCCGGCCAGCAAGGCTTTTGCCATAGGTGCATTTCGGTACACCTGGCCAATGCTCCAATGTATAACACCCTGGCTTTGCGGCAGCATGCCGCGCGATATCATTATCTGGCTCATAATTTCGTTCACATTGCGCGCACTGGTATCACCGCCTACGCTAATGCCCGGCCACAGGTGACGTCCCATTTTGTTTTCACCCTGCCACCAACCCAGCAGCACCGGGAAGCTTTGCTGCATGCGGTTGATAGGCCAGTACAGCTGTGGCGAAAAATAATCGATCCAGCCTTCGTTCAGCCACAATTTGGCATCGGCATACAACACATCATACTGGTCAAAACCGGCAACAGATTTGGGATAACCAGGGCGCCAGATACCAAAGGGACTCAGGCCAAATTTTACGTGCGGTTTTTCTTTTTTAATATCTACATAAAGCTTGCTGATAAAATCGTTCACGGCTTTGCGGCGCCAGTCGCCACGCGATAGTTTACCGCCATTTTTCTGGTAAGCAGCCCAGCTCACGCTGTCGGGAAAATCTTCATTTTTATTGTAAGATGGATACGGATAAAAATAATCGTCGAAGTGCACACCATCAATATCGTAACGCTTTACAATATCCATTACTACGGCGTTGGAATGGTCCTGCGTACCCTTCATGGCCGGGTCAAACCACCAGTAACCTTCTTTTAAATGCAGCACCAGTTCGGGATTGCGCTTTACAATAGAACTATCAGAAACAGGCCCGCCGGAAACGTGGTGAGCACGATACGGATTAAGCCACACATGCAGTTCCAGCCCGCGCTCGTGCGCCGCATTTACCCAAAACTGCAGTGGATCATAAAAAGGTTGCGGCGCTTTGCCCTGCGTGCCGGTGAGGTAATACGACCATGGCTCCAGCGCACTTTGATACAAGGCATCGGCCTGCGGGCGCACCTGGAAAATAACGGCGTTAAAGTGGTGTGCTTTTAAAAAATCGAGCAATTCAATGGCTTCTTTTTGCTGCTGCTCTGTAGACAGGCCGGGTTTGCTGGGCCAGTTGATATTGGCAACGGTTGCTACCCAGGCAGCGCGAAATTCGCGATCGGCACTGTGTGGTGGCGTCGGCGGTGCAGCAGCGGTGGTTACTTTTTTTGATGAACTACAGGCAGATAATAAAACAGAAAAAAAGAGGACAATGTAAATTGAAAACCGTTGAATCATTTTTAAAAAGCAGTTGATGATGAAGAACGAATTTAATCAATTGTGTTTTTAAAATAGATTCAAAAAAGTGAAGTTGATATAGTAAAAGGAAAAAGAGACGTTTTTGTTGAAATGTTTAAAACGAAACGAAGACGTTTTCCTTTCCACGCTTTTCCCCTTTTCCCTGTAAGAAATTACAAAAGGAAAAACAGACGTTTTATGCTTTAAGACGTATTCACCCGGAAATAAAATGCTGATGATCCTACAACAAAAAAAAAGCGCCTGCACTACAGGCGCTTTTTTGAAACACAAAATTGAAAAATATTATCCTGATATTTTGCAGATGTTGAACAGGCTGGCGACCACCTGCTTCATACCTGAGAAAGTTAATGGCTTGGTAAGCATATCCACACCGTAGCGCTGGCAAAAAAGCCGGTCCAGCTCGCTGCTGGATGTGGTGAATACTACTAGCGGAAGGGTACTAAGCACTGGGTCGGCCTTGATGGCAGCCAGCGTATCGCGACCACTCATAATGGGCATATTCATATCCAGCACCACCAGGCAGGGAAACGTGTTGGTAGCCTTTGCAGCCATCAGGTATTCCATCACCTTGCGGCCGTTTTCCACTTCAATAATTTCGCATTCAGAGGTTACCGTGTGCATTACTTCACGCATGATCATCAGGTCATCCTGATCGTCGTCAGCCCACAGTATGGTGTATTTTCCGGGTTCGTTTTTCTTCATAAATCTCACAATTTCAGGTTCAACAGTTACAGTTCCGGTTGCGCACCAGGCATTGGTGCATAAG
Source organism: uncultured bacterium (assembly GCA_965363375.1). Lineage (GTDB taxonomy): Bacteria > Bacteroidota > Bacteroidia > Chitinophagales > Chitinophagaceae > Flavisolibacter. The sequence goes on along the minus strand of CBDTUH010000091.1, from coordinate 2,110 downwards.
AAAGAGGTTTCGAAGTTAGACAGAACGCGCCCACCTGAAAACCTAACATCGGCGAAAGCCCCTTTTTGCCCGACGAAACCAATCATCCAAACTAGTTTAACGCTTATCTGAATGGACGGCTGCCAATTCCAATAACATAAACGTCTCTTTTCCCTTTTACTTTTTCATAAAAAAATCACGGGTCGTCGTAAATCCAAAACGTCTCTTTTTCCTTTTAACTAAAACAAAAAAACCTGCAACACAGGTTGCAGGTTTTTCTTAAATTTTACAGCAAGAATATTATAAACGCTTTGCTCCTTTTTCATTCTGGCTGTTGGCTTCTTCAATGCTGATGGCATAGCCGCCACCGGGTGCTACATATTGCGATAATCTGGATTTAGATGTAATCATAACTTTACGGATAGTATAAGCCTGTGGATTGTTTTTATAATGCGCGTCTTTAGCATCGGCATAAATAGTAGCTACATATTTTTTTCCTGGTTGTAAAAAGTTAAAAGCAATTGAAGAGGTTCGCTTTTCGTTGCCGCCCACGCTGCCTACAAACCAACGCTCAGCCCCTTTTTCCTTTCGGGCTACAGTCAGGTACTGTCCGGGTTCGGCTTCCAGGTAATGGCTTTCATCCCAATCAAGCGCCACATCTTTTATAAACTGAAACGCATCGGGAAAGCGCATGTAATGCTCGGGCAGGTCGGCCGCCATTTGTAGCGGGCTGTACAGCGTAACATATAAGGCCAGTTGGTTGGCCAGGGTACTGTTTACCCACGATTTGTTTTCGGGGTTCAGTTTCGAAATGTCCATTTCAAATATGCCGGGTGTATAATCCATGGGGCCGCCCAGCAAGCGCGTAAATGGCAGCAGCGTTACGTGGTTGGGTTTGGAGCCGCCAAAAGCCTGGTACTCGGTGCCACGCGCACTTTCATTACCAATTAGGTTGGGCCAGGTGCGGGCAATGCCCGTGGGGCGCACCGCTTCATGTGCGTTTATCATTATTTTGTACTGAGCCGCTTTTTCCAGCGCGTATTGATAATGGTTGACAATCCATTGACTGTAGTGGTTTTCGCCGCGGGGCAATATGTCGCCAACATAACCGCTTTTTACCGCGTTGTAGCCATTTGCTTTCATAAACTTGTAAGCGGTATCCATATAACGCTCGTAGTTGCGTACCGAAGATGAGGTTTCGTGATGCATGATTATCTCTACACCTTTAGTGGCGGCATAATCTCTTATTTCTGCCAGGTCAAAATCGGGGTAAGGCGTTACAAAATCAAACACATAATCTTTGGAGTTGCCAAACCAGTCTTCCCAGCCAATGTTCCAGCCTTCTACTAGCACCGCATCAAAGCCATGCTCGGCGGCAAAGTCAATATACTTTTTTACATTGGCCGTAGTGGCGCCATGCCTGCCATTGGGTTTAGCCTTGGTGTAATCGGTGATGCCCAGTTGAATGGTAGGTATTTCGTCGGTATAGGCCCAGGAACTTTTACCGGTGATCATTTCCCACCATACACCTACGTACTTCACGGGTTTTATCCACGATGGGTCTTTTATTTTGTTGGGCTCGTTCAGGTTGTAAATCATTTTTGACGCTACAATATCTCGAGCATCATCGCTTACTATTATCGTACGCCAGGGTGCGGTAAAGGGAGCTTGTATGTATCCTTTATCACCAATGGCATCGGGCGTAAGCCAGGAAGTAAACACCATCGTGGTATCGTTTAGATTCAGGTGCATAGCCGGGTAGTCAATCAGGGCTGCTTCATGCAGGTTAATGTAGAGTCCGTCCGCACTTTTCATCATCAGCGATGTTTGCACGCCTGTTGGTGAAAAGGAAGTTTGCGACAGGTTACCGGTGATGGACTTTTCCATCAGGCCTCTTATTTCAGATAATTTGGAGGTGGAAAAATCGTACTCCTGTGTATCGTAGTCACCAGGAATCCAGAAGGCCGTATGGTCGCCCGCCATGGCAAACTGCGTGCGTTCTTCTTTAATTACAAAATAGGTAAGTGCTTTTTGTGTAGGAAACTCGTAACGAAAACCCAACCCATCATTGAACAGGCGAAAGCGGATGATCATGCTGCGGTTGGTGCTGCCTTGTGTTAATGTAACCGCC
>CBDTUH010000090.1:0-11060 GCA_965363375.1 uncultured bacterium | reverse complement strand
TGGCAGAAGACTGAAGGTAACGGCGAACGCGCTCCTGGTCTTGTACGCCTGGCAATTCAACTGTAATAATACCACGCTCGCGGTCGGGGTTGATGTTGGGCTGGGCCACACCAAACTGGTCGATACGCTGTTGCAACACGCGGAAGGTACGGTCGAAAGCTTCAGCCGCTTCGCGGCGAATTTGCGCCATCACCTGGTCGTTGTTGTCAGTAACTTTAATGCGGTCGGGGTTGGCAGCTGTAAAAAGAGGAGCAAGGCGGCCGTTAGGGGCTACCTTATTATATTCATCTCTAAACAGGGTAATAAAGTCGGCATTACTGTTGGCTTTGCGCTGGTTGGCGTTGGCCAGTGCCTGGTTAAAAGCGGGGTCTTTGGTGTTGTTGGCCATAGAGCGCAGCAGGCCGCTCATTTCCACTTCCATGGTTACGTTGATACCACCTTGCAGATCCAGACCCAGGTTCAGCTCTTCTTCTTTAGCTTTCTGGTAAGAGATGGGGCCACCAAAACCATAATGAACAGTTACTTCTTTGGTGCTGTCCAGTAAACGCCTCAGGCGTTCTTTGTAAATGCGGTCTTTAACGCTTTGGTCGGCGGCGGCATGGTTTTGGTTCACAAATTGCTGCGCCCTGGCTTCCATCTTCTTTTCGTGGCTGCGTACCACCCAGGTAAACGAGAGCTCGTAAATAGAATAAAGGATTAATAGAATGGTAAAGAAACGTACCAAGCCTTTCAATTGCATACACGGTTTTTTTAAAGAGTGCCAAAGATAGTTTTTTCGGCTTAATTTCAAAGCCTCTGTATATATGCATTTGCGCAGGTTTAACCACTATTTATCAATCCTTAAAAGGATTTATAGACGTTTGAAAATCAGTGTTTTATTTTAGAGCTTGTTGTCTTTGGCTGTTGCAAGCTAACAAAAATCATCTTTTAAAGTAGTAAAGTAGTATTGGCGCAACCCTATTTTTTATTTTATAATATTGGTAAAACGTCTCTTTTTCCTTTTAAAGTTGAGGGTTGTAAATTCTCCCTCATTCACTTCATTATTCGAAATTCTTTGTTTCTTGTTCGGTATTTAAAACGTCTCATTTTCCTTTTAATCACAAAAAGTTCAAAGTCCTATTGTTGAACGTCTATTTTTCCTTTTAAATTATTGACTGAACAAAAATGCCTTTTTTCAGTTTTGTTTAAATAAATCAGCTAAAATCATGAACAAATTAGTTGGTTAATCCTTTTTACAGGCAAAACTCTTACCATGAAAAGGATCAACTTATTCGGAAAAGGCCTGGCTGCCTTTGCCATTCTTTTGTCGCTTACTTCCTGCGATGATGATGATGTGATGGATCGGGAAAATGCCCGTGTGCTGGTAGTGCATGCATCGCCCGACGCGCCGGGTGTAGACTTGCTGGTAGATAACAATAAAGTGAATGCTTCGGCCCTAACTTTTCCTAACAACACCGGCTACCTGGATGTAGAGGCTGGCACCCGCAATGTAAAAGTAAATGCGACTGGCACCAACACCAGTGTTATCAATGCCGATGTAACACTGACAAAAGACATGGCGTATAGTGTTTTTGCCTACGATGTGGCTTCATCACTAAAGCCGCTGGTATTAATGGATAATCTGGCAGCACCGGCAAGCGGTAAGGCACACCTGCGTTTTATGCACCTAAGCCCGGGCGCTCCGGCTGTAACAGTTGGTGTATTAAACGGCAACAATTTTGTGCCTCTTTTTAGCAACCGCAGTTTTGAAACCGCAGCTACTGCTACCGCCAACCAGGGCTTTACACCGGTAGATGCTGGCACCTATACGGTGCAGGTGCGTGTAGCAGGAACAGAAACAGCTGTATTAACAGTGCCTAACGTAGCCTTGCAAAACGGAAAAATTTATACCGTGTTTGCACGCGGCATTGTAGGCAATCAAACAACACCATTGGGTGCATCGGTTATTATGCACAATTAATTAATTATTACCTCATTTCATTTACTAAAAGGTCTTTGCACTGGCAAAGACCTTTTAGTTTTTACAGCAATTTATATTAGTATACTTATGTTTGCTGAGCAAAACCGAAACCATGCAATTATCATCACGCTTGCAACGCTTTAGCGAACCGGAAACTTTGAAAATGGCCCGACTGGGAAGAGAGTTACGCGCACAGGGAATAGATGTAGTAGACCTGAGTTTGGGCGAACCCGATTTTGATACACCTGAACATATAAAAGAAGCAGCTAAAAAAGCCATTGACGATAACTGGAGCCACTATACGCCTGTAGCTGGTTTTCTGGACCTGCGCGAAGCGATCTGCCAAAAGTTTGAGCGCGATAACGGCCTGTACTATACGCCCGAAAATATTATTGTTTCTACCGGTGCCAAGCAAAGCCTGGCCAATGCCATATTAAGTATTGTAGATACCGACGATGAAGTGCTGATACCAACCCCTTTTTGGGTTACTTACGAAGCGCTGGTGCAGTTTGGCCGCGGCAAAGTAAAGCGTATACAAAGCACACTGGAAAATGGCTATAAAATTACGCCAACCCAATTGGAAGACGCGATTACCGAAAACACGAAGCTTTTTATTTTTTCATCGCCCTGCAACCCCAGTGGTGCCGTATATACTATGGATGAATTGAAAGGTTTAGCACAGGTTTTTATGCAGCATCCGCAGGTGTATATTATATCCGACGAAATATACGAGTACATCAACTATTGCAGCTGCCACGAAAGCATTGCCGTATTTGAAGAACTAAAGAATCGCACTATAGTTATTAATGGACTGAGTAAAGGTTTTGCCATGACAGGGTGGAGGCTGGGCTACCTGGCCGCGCCCAAAGAAATTGCCAAAGCCTGCGAAAAGCTGCAGGGGCAGTTTACCTCCGGCGCCAATGCCATTACACAGCGCGCCGCCATTACAGCACTCACCGCTCCGCTGGATGCTACAAACGATATGGTAAAGGAATTTGCCCGCCGTAAACAAAAAGTAATGGAGCTGATGAAGGGGATTCCGGGCTTTGAATTTTCGGAGCCGGATGGCGCCTTTTATGCTTTCCCATGCGTGGATCATTATTTTGGAATGCGCGATGGTGATGCTGTAATTAATAATGCCGACGACTTGTGCATGTACCTTTTGAACCAAAGTCATGTATCAACTGTTACCGGTTCTGCCTTTGGTGATGACCGGTGCATCCGGCTTTCGTTTGCCAACAGCATGCAAAATATAGAAAAAGGGTTTCAGCGTATAGGTGAGGCGCTATCACGTTTACAATAAAGCAAAGGCTGCAGGCTGCCATCGCTTATGAGCAACAGAAGTATCAAGGTTTTTTTCGGGCGCATTACCAAAAAGCTGAGGATCGCGCTTTTTATCAATAACCTGCACCAGATTTTGCTGGAGGCTTGTGGCGTACTGATTCCGATATTCTGCTTTTTGGGTATTGGCCTTGTTATTTACGACTTTGGCTTTAAACCTTTCTGGCGCAACAGTGCTACGGTTATCTTCTGGTCGCAGATTGTGCTGGATGCGCTGACAGTGCTGCTGGGCGTCAGGTTATTCCTACGCCTTTTTACACCTAAAAAAAGATGGTCCCGCATTTTCAACTTTGTCAACTGGGTATTTATTGTTTTTCTTACGTTTTATGTGTTGCCACACAAGGCCGCACTTACCAGTTTTGATACCAACGAGTTTCTGATTTATAAGCTTCTATTGTATGCTGGTATTGCTTTTACGTTTATTGTAGAAACTTCCTACCTGCTGCAATTTATTTATAGCCGTACCATTAATGCTGCGCTGCTATTTGTAGCCAGTTTCGGATTTTTAATTTTGATTGGAACATTTCTGCTAAAGCTGCCCAACGCCACGAATGGCGGCATAAAATTAATTGATGCTTTTTTTACGGCTACCAGCGCCGTATGCGTTACCGGGCTTACCGTGGTGGATACGGCCACGCACTTTACCACTTTTGGCCATATAATTATTATGCTGCTCATACAAGCCGGCGGCTTGGGTATTATGACGTTTGCAGGTTTGCTGGCCTATGCCGTGGGCGGGCAGGCGTCGCTGAAAAGTGAACTGGCTTTTAGCGATTTAATGAGTAATAAGCAAATCAACAACATCATGTATTTTATTTACCAGGTGGTGATTGTTACCATTGTATTTGAAGCCATTGGTGCTGTTTTTATTTATTTTTCGCTAGACGATCAGTTGTTTGACAGAAAACTGGACAAACTCTTTTTCTCAATTTTTCATTCTATTTCCGCTTTTTGCAATGCGGGATTTTCTACTTATTCGGGTGGAATGTTTGAGCCAGTGGTACGTTACAATTATTCATTGCACACCGTAATTGCACTACTTGTGTTTTTGGGTAGCATGGGATTTCCTATTGTTTTTAACCTGTACCGCTATATTAAAATAAAGGTCACCAATACGGTGCGTATGCTTTCCAAAAATCCCGTACGCGAACATTTTCCAAGGGTTATTAATATCAATTCAAGGCTGGCATTGGTGGTAAGCGGAATATTGCTGATCGTGGGATTTCTAGCTTTTATATTGTTTGAGCAGAATGCAACTTTAAAAGATCATCCAAGCTGGCATGGAAGAATGGTTACGGCTTTTTTTGCAGCCGTAAATCCAAGGACCGGTGGCTTCAATTCTTTTGATATGACATTGTTGTCGCTGCCAATGGTAATGATCTTCCTGCTGCTGATGTGGATTGGCGCGTCACCAGGATCGACCGGTGGTGGCATTAAAACAACAACTGCCGGCGTTGCTTTTTTAAATATGACTTCTATATTAAGAGGTAAAGACCGAACAGAATTTTTCAAAGCAGAAATATCACATCAGTCCATCAGGCGTGCTTTTGCCATTATGCTTCTTTCATTTTTAATGATTGGCATTTTTATTTTCCTGGTGTCGGTCAACGATAGCGAGAAAGGTTTGATTAAAATTGCCTTTGAAGTATTTTCGGCTTTCAGCACCACCGGCTTGTCACTGGGTATTACACCGCAGTTAACCACGGGCAGCAAGGCGGTTTTAATTATGACCATGTTTGCCGGCCGCGTGGGCATGATAACTTTGCTGGTGGCTTTCATCAAGCAAAGCCCGCAGCTGTATTACCGTTATCCTAAAGAAGATATTGCATTTTAAATTTTTACGATTATGAGATTCATTGTATTTGGCCTGGGCAATTTTGGTGCGGCATTGTGCCAGCAACTGGTGTCGCTGGGGCACGAAGTGGTAGGTGTGGACCAAAGGCTGGAACTGGCCGATAAATACAAGCATTCCATCACACATACCATAGCGCTCGACTCTACCAGTAAAGAAGCTGTAGCGCAGCTGCCGCTGAATGATGTAGAAGCTGCCATTGTAGGTATTGGCGAAAACGAAGGTGCCACCATTATGACTGCGGCTTTACTTAAGCAAATGGGAGTGAAGCGCATTGTATGCCGCGTTACCTCGCCGCTGCAAAAGATTGTGCTGGAAGCTATGAACATGACTGAATTTGTTTACCCCGAATCTTCGTCCGCAGAACGGCTGGCGTTGAAGCTGGACCTGCCCGGCGTTATCGATTCTTTCCAGGTATCGCAAAACTACAGGCTACTGGAAGTGGCCGTACCCGAGCGGTATGTGGGCCGTTCTATTCAGGACTTGAATCTGGCTGCCAGGTACCAGCTGGTGTTGGTAACCATTATTAAAAATGTACGGCAGAAAGGAATTTTCGGAAATGAAAAGGATGAGATGAAAGTAGTTGGAATTGTACCAACAGAAACCGTTTTAAAAAGCGGCGATATTCTTTTGCTCTTTGGCGGCCCTAAGGACCTGGAGTTTTTTATTGAAGGACGATAGAAAATGAAAATTTAAAATGTAAAAGGAAAAAGAGACGTTTTGTAAATCGTAAGGTGAAACGATAAATGGGAGAAAAAAAAGTAAAATAGACGTTTTATCTTATCTATCTGCGTTATACGGCTGTTTCAATCTGCGCAATCTGTAATTACAAAGGAAAAACAGACGTTTTAGTGCGGTGAAAGATTCAGCAATTGTTCATGTAATTTTAATACCTGCGGAATCACCAGTTGCTGCTCGTTGTTTTCTATCACAAAATCGCAAAGCTTCATTTTAATACTTTCATCAATTTGCCGTGCCATGCGGTTCTGCACTTCTTCGCGCGAAACACCATCCCGGTCCATTACTCTTTTCAGTCGAATATGTGTAGGCGTGTGTATGCCAATAATATAATCGAGGCCGGCAGCAGAGCCGCTTTCAAAAAGCAGCGCCGCTTCTTTTATAATGTAAGGTGCGGTTTGCTGCTGCATCCAGGCCTCGGCGTGGCGGATGGTGGGTGGGTGCACCAGGCTGTTGAGCAGCGCCAGTTTTTGTGCGTCGTTAAACACAATAGCCGCCATCATGCTTCGATTGAGTTTATTGCCGGTATAAATGGCTTCACCAAAATGCTGCTTGATGTTTTGCATTAATTCCTTGTCGGTTTCGTACAGGCTTTTGGAGGCTGCATCGGCATAATACACCGGCACATTCAGCAGCTCAAAAATTTTAGCCACTGTTGTTTTACCCGAACCAATGCCACCTGTCAGCCCGATCTTTAATACCATATGCAAATAAAGTTAAAAGGAAAATGAGACGTTTTCAGAAATACGATTTACGATTTTAGAATCAAGGTTTTGCAGCGCCGTTTTTAAAAGGAAAAGGAGACGTTTTGCATTTGGTTAGTTATTTAATTGGTGAAACAATCAATCCGCAAAATTGTATTTTCAAAATTTGCGAAATCTGTTTAACAAAAGGAAAAAGAGACGTTTTTGCCTATTGGTTGTGTATAAAAAAAGCTGTCCATAGGACAGCTTTTTCAATAAGGTAAAAGGTTTTATTTTTTATCGGTTGTTACGGCAGTTCCTTTGTTCAGGGCTGAGGTCCAGTCCATAGAAATGGCGCTTTTTTCAATTTTGATATAGCTTCCGGGGTTGATTTCCAGCTGAATGGTACCGTCATCGTTCATGCGGTTTACCACGCCGTGTATGCCGGCAATAGTTACTACTTTGTCGCCTTTTTGCAGGTTATCGATAAAGGATTTTTGCTGCTTTTGTTTTTTGGCCTGTGGGCGTATGAAAAACAACCAGAATACCACAATCATTAAACCCAGGAAAATAAACTGAAACCCGCCAAAGCCAGGCTGTGCTTGTAAAAAATACATGTTCTTGTTTGTTATTAATAAATGAGGGAATGTTTTATTTAACTACTTCCAGTGCAAACGACAGCTGCGTGCTGTTGCTGCCGCTGGTATTGGCTTCTACATACACATCTTTGTGCTGCGGGCCTACACGGTCTTTGCTGTCGAACTGTGCTTTGATGATTTCTTCGCCGCCGGGTGCAATGGGCCTTTCGGGCTTGGCCGGAACGGTGCAGCCGCACGATGCGGAAACATTGGTGATGATGAGCGGTTTGGTACCTGTGTTTTTAAAACGCCAGCTGATTTCCACCACCTGTCCTTCTTTTATTTTACCCAGGTTCTGGTGGGTAGAATCGAGCCACTGGATGGTGGTAAGGTTGTCGGCGCCGGCTACGTTGGCTTCAGTTGCGGTGGCATTGCTGGCATCGCTGGTAGTGCTGGTGCTAGCTTCGTTGCTGTTGCAGGCCCATAACAGGCTGCCTGCTAAAAAAACAAATAAATATTTCATGTGTTAATGCGTTGGGCAATTGCAAATGTATAAAAACTGGCTTAAGCTTTTCTAAAATCGGTTTTGTGCAGTTTTTGCTGCTGCACCAGGTCTTTATGTATATTATCCAATATGCCATTGATAAACTGACCGCTTTGCTGCGTGCTGTATTCTTTGGCCAGCTCAATATATTCATTGATGGTTACCTTGGGCGGTATGGTTTCAAAATACAAAAATTCGGCAACGCCCATTTTCATCAGTATCATATCCAGTGCAGCAATGCGCTCGGCATCCCAGTTTTTAAGGCGGGGGAAAATAAAGGTTTCCAGGTGCTCCTGCTTTTCGGTCACGGCTTTCAGTAGCTCGCGTGCAAATTGGGCCTTATCCAGGCTCAACATCAAGTTGAAGTCGATGGAGCCGGGCTTGGCCAGGTAACCTTTTACCAACTGCACCACCATATCGCTGTCGTCATCCCAATTGCTGTAACGCTCTTCCAGGTGGGCAATAAAGTCTTCGTTGGGCAGCATCAGGTCTTCCAGTATAAAATCCAGTATTTCCTTTTCTGCTTTTTTGTCGCGGGCAGGGTTGGATATATATAGTTTATAGATATCTGATTCTGTTAATTGGTAGTACAGTTTTTTCACCAGCTCGCGGTCTATGCGCTGCTGGGGTTTGCTGCGGGCCCATTCTTCTTTAATAGAAACGTCTTCCTTTATTCTCCAAAGCAGCTCGTTGCCGGCTATTTTGGTATTTACGTTCAGGTCTTCGGCAGAAGGCAGGTGCTTGCTGCGGCGGCTGTACGAGTCGGTTTCGGCATAGGAGGCCACCTCCGAAATAAAGTAAATAAAATACTGCAATAAATCTTTTGACTGGTCAAAATGCCGCTGGAGTAACTTTTGCGGCTCGCCGGGCTTTACATCTGTCTGCAGGGTGGTTAACGTATACAATGTCTGCATCACTTTTACCCTGATATTCCTTCTGCTGATCATGATTAAGAACTGTTTGGCCGGCGAAGATAGGAACAATGTGTATAAAAGAGGGTTGAAGGAAAGTTTAAAGTTTCGTCAAGAGCTGTTTTTAATAATGTGAAACGTGAGACAACAATGCTGAGACAAAAGGGAAATGTAACGTTTTGAGAAAACAAAAAATGTAAAAAAATTGAAAAGGAAAAAGAGACGTTTGTAACCCCGTTCATCTGTGGGACGTTTACTTGGTGGTTTGATTGTTAAAAGGAAAAAACGACGTTTTTGCTAATGATCAGATTCACACAATAACCAGTTAACCAGACTATCATCATGACTATACCAACAGGTTTGATTATTGCAGATGCTTAAAAAGGCATTAACAATGAAACATTTTCAATGATGAGGTCAATTGTTTATAAGGTTGTCTTGTTAGTGGGCGCCCTTTTGCTGCTGACACCGGCACAGGCTTGCATTGCCTGCAACAAGGCGGTGCAGGATGCCATTTTCGACAGTATGTTTTATGTCAACCTATTATCTATCATTGAGCCTTTTATCTTACTAGCTATTTTGGTAGCAATATTATCAGCTGCTGCCACACGTGGCTACAAGCGCTGGCTATATACCAACCCTAGTCAGCACCGCGATGCATATGTGCCATTAACCGCTGCGGCTACTATTATTGGTATTGGTATGGGTGGTTTTGTAGATGGCATTGTGTTGCACCAGATATTGCAGTGGCACGAAATGCTCTCGAACCGCATACCGCCTACCACGTTGGAAGCCAAAACGGTAAATATGTTCTGGGATGGCATTTTTCACCTCTTTACTTTTTTGGTAACACTTACAGGTATTATTATGCTTTGGCAACTGCTCACTAAAAGGGGCATCAACCGCAATGGCTGGCTGCTAAGTGGCGGGCTGCTGCTGGGCTGGGCCCTGTTCAATATTTTAGAAGGCCTGGCCAACCATCATATATTAAAGCTGCACAATGTGCGCGAAATAACCACCAGCATTGATGGCTGGAACTTTGGTTTCCTAATTTTTTCGGTTTTGCTGGGTGGGGTAGGGCTGGCGCTCATTAAAAAAGGCAGCGCGTACCAGCCTTCTGAACAAAGGGTGTAAAGCGTCTGTTTTTCCTTTTAATGCCGTCGTAAAATAGGGTAAAAGTACGTCGTAGTTTAACGTGGGGCGCTACTTTTTGTTTACTTATTATTGTAAAAGAATAAAACCCGATGGCTGATGACGAACGAACCCAGGCGAATATTAATAATTGAAAATGATATTGATACACTTTCTATAATATATACAACGCTGTTGCCTCTTGACTATTCGGTGGAAGCGGCAGTAGACATTAGCGAACTGCGGCCGCGTATAGAAAGGTTTAGGCCCGACCTGCTAATGCTGGGGCAAAAACTAACCGATACCGATGTACCCGAGCTGTGCCAATGGATTAAAAATCATTATGAGGTACGCGTGATATTAATAGGGCTGGCCCAAAAAATGCCTGACGCCTGGTCTGACCCGCTTTGTTTTGACGACCTGCTGCCTAAGCCAATAGACCCTGCTGAACTGTTGGCCAAAATCAGCAACCTGCTGCCGGTAGAGTAAAACGTCTCTTTTTTCTTTTGTTTTATCGATAACACGTTTATGAAAGGATGGGGCAGATTTGCTGAAAAATTCCAATTTCCTGCAATTAGCAAAAACGTCTCTATTTCCTTTTGATTTCCGGATCATTTAGGTTTTGACCTCTCAATTTTGCCTTTTCTTCCAAACGTCTGTTTTTCCTTTTGGTCTTTGTCCTTGTCAGGCCCACAATAGCTCAAAATGAAATAATGACATTAAAACTGAAAAATTTTACGATTTGCCGAATGTAAAAAGCTTGTTAAGGGCACAAAACTGAAATTTTTTCCGTTTCTGACCCGATGGCATAATTATCGCCTACCTTCGCCGTTCTCCCGCATTGGCTGGAAAACGCGCATCACAAATCATTTTTCACTAAAACCAAAAAATCATAAACGTATGGCTAACAAAGTTAATGTTACCCCATTGCACGACAGAGTGATTGTAAAGCCCGCTGCTGCTGAAGAAAAAACAGCTGGTGGCATCATCATCCCCGACACTGCTAAAGAAAAACCTCAGAAAGGCTTGGTAATTGCTGCCGGTCCTGGCAAAAAAGACGAGCCTGTAACCGTTAAAGAAGGCGATACGGTATTGTATGGCAAATATGCCGGTACCGAAATCACTATTGAAGGTGAAGAATACCTGATCATGCGCGAAAGCGACATTCTGGCAATTGTATAAAATTGCAAAATGCAAAAGGTAAAATGTAAAAACCTTGTGCATGAAGACCTGTTTTAAATTTTACATTTTAAATTTTTAATTTATCATACTATGGCAAAACAACTGTTTTTCGAAACTGATGCCCGTAATAAAATGAAGAA
>CBDTUH010000089.1:0-11072 GCA_965363375.1 uncultured bacterium | reverse complement strand
ACCTGGCAGGTGCTGCAGCTGACCTGAATGCCTTAAGAGCAGCACGTATTGAAGGTTATACCAGTGAAACCTTTGGTTCGAAAGAAGCCTTAATTGCAGCCATTATTGAAGAGCGCTTTAAAGAACTGGCTTACGAAGGCCACCGCTTTTGGGACCTGAGAAGAAGAAACTTACCTGTAGAGCGACTGGCATCAGATGCGCCTACTCCAAATGCCACTACTCTGGCAGCAGGTAACTTCCGCTTTTTGTTGCCAATACCAAATGCAGAAGTACAGGCGAACCCATTGATTGAGCAAAATCCCGGATATACAAACTAATAATCCTCAAATTTTAACCTTTCCAAAGGCCCGGCAATAGTCGGGCCTTTTCTATTTTAACAAAACTATTACAGTTGAATTTTGATATAAACCTGGTGATACAAACGCTTATTTTGTAAAGAAAGCCACTGATATAATATCTTGTAAATGTATTTGTGCTTAGATTCTTTATTATTTTTCTTTTAATGCTACCGTTCATCAAAAAGCGAAAAAACAAAAATTTATTATTATCTGGTTTTCATAACTGCTTTGTTAAATTCGTGCAGCTTTTTAAGCTGGATCGGTGTCATAACAATAATTCAATTCACAAACGCTAAAAGGCTGATGTGTTTTGTATTTTTCATTCTTTAATTTTTATGCAAATGAGAAAACGGCTAGTCTTCTTGCTGGGGATGCTTGTAGTGTGTCTACAACTCCTGGCACAAACCCGAACAATTACGGGTAGAATTACAGATGCGCAGGGAAATGGAGTGCCTAATGCGTCAGTAACAGTGAAAGGTACCAATGTGGGTACAACAACCGGTAACGATGGTACTTATAGCTTATCGTTGCCTGCCAATGCGCGTGTATTAGTAATATCATCTGTTGGCTTTGCCAATCAGGAAGTGACAATTGGCGATCGAAATAACATTGACCTGCGATTGGATGCTGCAGAAAGGTCAATGGATGAGGTGATCGTTGTGGCTTATGGTACTACCCGCAGGCAAACCTTTACCGGTTCTGCTTCGCAGGTTTCAGGTACTGATATTGCCAAGCAGCAGATTGGTAACCTTACCAAATCTTTGGAAGGTTTGGCTCCTGGTGTAAGAACCACTACAGGTTCAGGTCAGCCGGGTGCTGGTGCTGATATCCGTATCCGCGGTATTGGTTCTATTAATGCCTCTTCTTCTCCATTATTTGTAGTGGATGGTCAGCCATATGGCGGCGATATCAATGCCATTAGCCCCAATGATATTGAGTCTATCTCAATCCTAAAAGATGCCGCTTCTGCAGCTCTGTATGGTGCCCGTGGCTCTAATGGTGTGGTAATGATCACTACCAAAAGAGGTAAAGGCAAGCCACGCTTTGAACTGCAGGCCCGTTATGGTGTTAACAGCCGTGCGGTAGAAGAATATGATGTAATTCGCGATCCGGGTCTGTTCCTGGAAACTTACTGGGAGGCTTTGAAAAACAGCTATGTAGCTGCCGGCCGTACAGAAGAGCAGGCAAGGCAGTGGGCCAGTCAATACCTGTTTGCACCAAGAACTTCTACTGAGAACCTGGGTGTAGGTGGAGCTGGTTATAATCCTTACAATGTGCCACATTACCAGGTAATTGATCCTACTACAGGTCGCCTGAACCCTAATGCACAACTGTTGTTCCAGGATAATTGGGAAGATATAATGTATGAAAGACGTCCCCGCCAGGAGTACAACGGTACATTAAGCGGGTCATCAGACAAAACACGCTATTATGTTTCTTTAGGTTACCTGAATGATAAAGGCTATGTGGTTAAGTCTGACTTTACACGCATTACCGGCCGTGTAAATCTGGAGCAGGAAGTAAACCGCTGGCTGCGCTTTGGTATCAATGGTGCTTATGCCAATACCAAATCTAGAACCACACAAGAAGGTAATACTACCTACCAGAACTCATTTTACTATACACGTAATGTAGCGCCAATTTATCCCGTATACCTGCGCGATACATCTGCTGCCAATAGAGGTGCTTATGTGTATGATGATAATGGTAACCGTATTTACGACTTCGGTAATAATGTTATGGGAAGCCGCAAATATGCAGCTACAGAAAACCCACGTGCCACTTTAGACCTGGATAACTATAACAATGGTGCAGATAACATTAGTGCCCGAACTTTTACTGAAATCAGCTTCCTGCCCGAGTTGAAGTTTACCTTCAACTATGGTGTGGACCTAACAAATTCTAATGCTATTTCTTTCCAGAACCCATTGTTTGGTAATGCAGCGGGTGCTAACGGACGCGGTACTATATCAAGTGGTAAGGATTTGACTACCAACATCAACCAGCTGTTGAACTATAGCAAAGAGTTTGGTAACCATGGCGTCGAAGCGCTACTGGGTCACGAATCTTATCGCTTAATTCAGAACAGGCAGGCTGGTTCTAAAGAAAACTTCCTCATTCCTAATAACCCGCAATTAAGCAACGCGGTGGCTATTCAAAGCCTTACTTCTTCTGAAAACACGTATGCAGTAGAAGGGTATTTTGGCCAGGTGCGTTACAATTACCTGAGCAAATACCTGTTGAGCGCCAGCTACAGAAGAGATGGTTCAAGCCGCTTCGCTCCTGACAGCCGCTGGGGTAACTTTTACAGCGTAGGTGCCGGTTATGTAATTTCTGAAGAAGATTTCTTCCAGGGTGTTGATTTTGTAAACATGCTGAAACTGAAAGCCAGCTATGGTTTAAGAGGTAACGATAATATCGGTAACTTCTATCCTTACCAGGATCAATACTCAGTTGTAAACAATAATGGTACTTTGGGCACCAGCTTCAACTATATCGGTAACCCAGAGATTACATGGGAGAAAAACGAAGACCTGGATCTGGGTGTTGAGTTTCGTGTTTTCAATCGTTTATCCGGTTCTGTGAACTATTTCCGTCGTAAAACGTTTGATTTATTATTCTCTACCCCGTTGCCACTTTCATCTAACCCCGGCTTTAACGTAGACCGTAACCTGGGTGACATGAAAAACTGGGGCTGGGAGCTGGAACTGAATGGTGATGTAGTTAGATCTAACGATTGGACGGTACGTATAGGTATAAATGCTACCCGATTCAAAAATGAGATTACCCGCTTGCCAGAGCATTTAAGAGAAAATGGTCTTACAACAGGTAACTTCAAGTATATGGAAGGTAGAGGTATTTATGATTATTATACTTACGAGTTTGCAGGTGTTGACCCTCAAACTGGTGAAGCCCTGTACAACCAGGATGAAATTGTGAATGGCGAGCCTACCGGTAAAAAATTGACTGTTAAAACAACCGGTACAGCTACCCGCTACTACATTGGTAAATCTTCTATCAACGACGTATACGGTGGTCTGGACTTTTCAGTTAATTATAAAAACTTTGATTTTGCATTGTTAACCTCCTTTGCAATTGGTGGTTATGTAATGGATGCGCCTTATTCAGGTTTGATGTATGCAGGTGGCGGTGATGTAACAACCTGGCATAAAGATATAGCCAACCGTTGGAGACAACCCGGCGATATTACCAATGTTCCTAAAATTCAGCTGAATTATCAGGAGGCCAATTCTATTTCAGATCGTTTCCTGGTAGACGCCTCTTATTTTAACATTCGTAACATATCATTTGGCTATACTTTACCCGTTAGGCTGACTGAAAGGTTCAACATGGGCGGTACCCGCTTTTATGTTGTGGCTGATAACGTTAAGCTATTCAGCAAGCGCCAGGGTCTTGACCCCCGCCAAAGCTTTGCTGGTGGTGTGTTCAATGCTTACGCACCTATCAGAACGGTATCATTTGGTATAACAACATCATTCTAATTTTAAAAAAAATGAATAAGAAGAATATGAAAAAATTAGCAATAGTTCTTTCCTGCAGTGCCATTACGCTGGCCTCCTGCAAAAAGGACTTCTTAGATACGGCGCCGCAGTCGGGTACCTTTACCGGGCAGCAGGCAAGGGAACTGGCAGAGTCAAGCCCGGCATCAGCTTACAAGCTGCAGGATGCTACAGTAAAAGGTATTTATGCTTTTATGCGCTCCTGGAATACTTTAGCGGGCGGAAGTCATGATGACTTTGGGCAGAAAGCTGTGGATATGGGTCTTGACCTGATGACGGAAGATATGGTTCAGGTATCGCACCACTGGATGGGTTTTGATTACTTACTCGATAACCGCGAGGAAACCTACCGCCGTACTCGGTTTGTATGGAACTTTTATTACAAGATCATTTTTAACGCCAACAACCTGATTTCACAGGTGCCGGCCAATACTACAGATGCTGACTTGAAAGCCGTAAGAGGTCAGGCGTTAGCTTTGAGAGCTTTCTCTTATCACAACCTGGTACGTCTGTATCAAAAAAGATACAAGGGCAATGAAAGCGCATTGGGTGTTCCGCTGTATACCGAACCTACGCAGGAAGGCAAATCTCGTAACACCGTTAGCGAAGTATATACGCAGATTGTAGCCGACCTGAATGAAGCAGTAACCCTGCTACAGGGATGGAGCCGCCCCAGCAAAGAGCAAATTAATCAAAGCGTAGCCAACGGTGTCCTGGCACGTGTGCACATGGATATGGAAAACTACGGTGCTGCCGAAGCTGCTGCCAATGCTGCCCGCCAGGGTTACAGCCTGATGAGCGCAGCCCAGTACCAGGATGGTTTTTCTGACATCAGCAACCCTGAGTGGATGTGGGGCCAGGTAATTACCTCTCAAACCACTACTATTTACGCTTCTTTCTTTTCTATGATAGATAACACTACACCTGGCTATGCCGGTGCCCTGGCTGTTTACAAATCAGTAGATAAGAAACTGTACGACCAGATTCCTGCAACAGATGTACGCAAGTTGGTATTTAATGACCCGGCCAGGACCATCCGTCCTTCACTGCCTGCTTATGCGCAACTGAAGTTCCGCGACCCAGGTGGTTTTACAGGCGACTACATCTTTATGCGTGTAGCTGAAATGTACCTGATAGAAGCCGAGGCACAAGCCCGCCAAGGTAAAGATGCACAGGCACAGCAAACCCTGTTTGACCTGGTTAGCCGCCGCGATGCTGCTTATGTAAAATCAACAGCAACAGGCCAGGCCCTGATTGATGAGATCTTCCTGCACAAGCGCATTGAAATGTGGGGTGAAGGCACCACCTTCTTTGACCTGAAGCGTATGAATATGGGTATTGACAGAACCGGTAGCAACCACCGTTCGGATGCTACACTGGTAGTACCTGCAGGTGATGTGAAGTGGACTTACAAAATTCCGCTTCGGGAGTTCGAATCCAACCTGAACATGCCAAAAAGCGAGCAGAATCCTTAAACGGATACAGTTATAAAAGTTCAAAGCTGCACCAATTGGTGCGGCTTTTTTTATGTACCATTATTAAAACTTAAAAGCAAAAAGAGACGTTTTGGGAGGAATGAAAATTGAAAATGTAAAAGGAAAAAATCTTAAAAGGAAATAGAGACGTTTTTAATGATGGACGAACGACCAACCATTAGCCATTAACAACAGATAATTCCCTGACAACTCAAAAGCAAAAAAGAGACGGCCTATTTCAGTACTTCAGCCAGCTTCTGATGCAGCGCTTCGCCGGTGAGGCTTTCGCCAATAACGTTGCCTTGAGGGTCCAGCAGCACATTGTAAGGGATGGCCTCTATGCGGTACAAGGGCACCACCATGCTTTCCCAAAACTTCAGGTCGCTCACTTGTGTCCAGGCCAAGTTGTCTTCTTGAATGCCTTTTAGCCATTCTTCTTTGCTCTTGTCGAGCGATACACCCAGCACGGTAAAATTCTTGTCTTTGTATTTGTTGTAGGCGGCTACCAGGTTAGAGTTTTCAACACGGCAGGGCGGGCACCAGCTGGCCCAAAAATCTACCAGCACGTATTTGCCTTTAAAGTCGGCAAGCGAAACCGGTTTGCCATTAACATCAGGTAGCGTAAAATTGGGCGCGGTGGTCAGCGCTGCTTTTTGTGGAGCGCCCTGCAGGCTTTGCTGGATGGAAGCCAAAGCCGCATTGCCTGGGAATTTTTTAACAGCATTATCAACAATGGTTTTTACTTCAGGCTCGGTTAGCGGCTCCAGGCCAAAAGAAGGGTTGCCGGCCAGGCTTTGAAAAGAACTAAGGGCGTACAGCGAAAGTGTAGCATTGTTGCTGCCCGCAATAAAAGAGGTAACATAGCCTTTCAAGCCATTGCGCCCTTCATTAACACGCGCAACGGTGGCGGCCCTGATGCTGTCGCGCTGCGGCCTGGTGTAGCTCATGGTATCAGCCGGAAATTTTATCTGGTGCAGCGCATCCAGCCGGCTGCCCAGGTTGCTCAAATAATCTTTTAAAGCCTCACTGGCCAGTGAGCCTTTCACAGTATAAGGGTCCTGCGGGTTGCTGAAATCGGCATTTATGGTTATGCTTTCCGAATCGTTAATAAAAGAAGCAAAAGGATAGCGGTTGTTGCCCAGGCGCAGCGAATAAAGGGCCTCGCCTTTGCTTAAGGTTTCCAGCTCAAAATCACCGTCTTTTTCAATAGTGGCCGAATCTACAATCACAGGCTGCGCCTGCGTGGGCGTTGCTTCTTCTAAATAAATGGTGGTAGCGTTGCTGTTTTTAATACTGCCTTTTACGGTGTAGGCCTCCTGCCCGTTATTGTTGCAGGCGGAAAAAAGTAGTGCAGCGGCGGCTATATAGTAAAGCTTCATGTTGGTAAAATAATGCTAATGGCACCAAAAATAACCCCATTTGGCACAAGCACACAAAACAAAAGCCGGGCTTTAACCCGTCTTTTGCATATTTGTTGGAGGAGGAAGATGACAGAGGACAGATGACAGTTGACAGCAAAGGCAAAACGTCTGTTTTTCCTTTTGTGTTTCACGCAAAGACGCAAAGTTTTGAAACGTCACTTTTTCCTTTTGTGCATGGTCAATTGTCATGTTCAATGAAGCTGCTGAAAAGCAAAACGTCTCTTTTTCCTTTTAAAGTTTTCAACTGCCTTTTTTACATTTTGAATTTTGAATTCAAAATAAAACCTCATTTTTTCCTTTTGAATTCTTTCAAAACGTCTTTATTTCCTTTTAATGAAAAAACAAAAAAAGGAGCCTGGCTCCTTTTCTATTAAAACGTCTGATTTTCCTTTTAAAATTGAACATTGAAGATTGAGTATTGAACATTTTGCCATTCATTATTCACCACTTCATTCATCGGTTCCTTGGCTCTTGTTCGATATTCACCCTTACAGCGTAGTGGTTTTCAAGCGGCGCGGGGTGCGTACCTCCAGGGTGCGGCTTTTGCCATCGCGCTGCACCTTTACGGTAAACGATGTTTTATCTTTTGCTTCCCTTACGGCGCGGCTTACTTCGTCGGCGCTGTTTACGGCTTTGTCGCCTACGTGCGTGATAATATCGCCTTCTTCCAGGCCGGCTTTTTCGGCATTGCTATCGTCGGTTACGTTCAGCACCTTCACGCCTTTACCATCTTCTGTATCCTGTATAGAAAGGCCGAGGCGCGGCTGCCCGCCATAATAAACATTACCAGAAAAAGGAGCACCGGGGGTAGCAGGGGCCCACACTTCAGGACCCATCACGCGCGGAATAGACATGGGCGTTACGTTCACGCCTTTCCACTTGTCCAGCTCCACGCTGTGCTTTTGTTCTTTGCCTTTACGAACCAGCATCACATCCACACGGTCGCCGGGTTTGTGCTCGCGCACGGCTTTGGTCACATCTTCTGCCTTTTCAATTGATTTATCACCGATTTTGGTGATGATGTCGCCAGCCTGCAGGCCATGGCGGTCGGCGGCACTGCCTTTACTTACAGATACAATGGTAGCGCCTTTTGTTTTTTCGTCTTCACTGTTTTTGGTGGTTACACCCATCATGGCGCGGTTAGCATCTTCGGTAAAAAGCGACAGGTGGTCTTCGTCAAACTCAAAATCAAAATTGGGCGCCATCACGCGGGCACGCGTCAGGGAATGCAAATCTCTTAGTTTATGGCGCATCACACGTACCTCTCCATCGTCGTCGTTTTTATCCACTGCCTTACCGTTAACGATTATTTTTTCACCGTCAATTTCAATTACGGTTTTGCCATCTGCCGCGCCTTTGCGCGTAATGATGATCTGTTCTACATCTTCCTTTTTCTCCACTTTTTCGTTCTGTGCCAAAAGCGAGGCAGGTACGGCCAGCATCATCAGGGCGGCAACGGCTATTTTCTTTACTTCAAAAGGTTTCATAAGCTTTTTATTTTTTAACTACGTTATTTTTCGTAGATCAAATATAGAAAGACTTTTTGATTACGAAAACTTTCGCAATTGTTAAAAAGGCCAAAAGGATTATAAGTCTTTTTTTACGGCCTCTATAACTGCCTGTAAGTCAGACACATTTTGCCCGCCGGCGGTTGCCAGTGTTTTTTGTCCGCCACCGCCGCCTTTGATGAGTGGCGCTATTTTTTGTTTAATGGTAGCGCCGGCATCCAGGTTTTTGGTAGCTGCCAGTGCTTCATCGTATAGTATCACTACCTGCGCTTTGCCGTCTACAGCAGCGGCCAGCACCACGGCGTAGTTAGCTAAAGAACCTTTCAGGTCAAAGGCCAGTTTTTTTAGTGCATCAGCGCTGCCCACTTCCGTAACCGCACCAATAAAGCTGATGCCGTTCACCGTTTCTACCTTTTGCAGCAGGGCTCCCTTAATGGTTTTCAGCTGTGCGGTTTCAAATCTTTCCAGACTTTTGCGCAGCGCAGCCGTTTCATCCTGCAGGCTTTGAATGGCTTTGCCAATATCTTTCGGGTTTTTCAGCGCTTCTTTTACCCCCTGCAATTGTTGCAGCTGCTCGTCTACAAAGGTTTCGGCTGCCTGCCCGCACACGGCCTCTATACGGCGCACGCCGGCGGCTACGGCAGTTTCGGTAGTAATTTTAAATAATCCCAGCTCGCCGGTGGCGCCCACGTGGGTGCCGCCGCAAAGTTCTACTGAGTAAGTAGGGTCCATGGTGACCACGCGCACCGTATCGCCGTATTTTTCGCCAAAAAGAGCCATAGCGCCCGATTGCATGGCTTCGTCCTTGCTCATTTGCTGAATGGAAACCGGTATGTTCTGCCTTATCTTTTCGTTTACCAGCTTTTCTACCTGCGCTATTTCTTCGGGTGTTACTTTGCTAAAGTGGGCAAAGTCAAACCGCAAATAACCCGGCGCCACCAACGATCCTTTTTGGGTAACGTGCGTGCCCAGCACTTTACGCAATGCGGCATGCAGCAGGTGCGTGGCGCTATGGTGCAGGGCCGTTTGGCTCCGCTTTTCGGCATCTACTTTGGCCACGGCTTCTCCTGACAGGTCTTTTGGAAGCTTTTCTGCAAAGTGAACAATCAGGTCGTTTTCCTTTTTGGTATCTATAATTTTTACCTGTTCATCATTAATGATCAATTGTCCGGTATCGCCCACCTGTCCGCCGCTTTCGGCGTAAAAAGGCGTGCGGTCCAGCACCAGCTGAAACGTCTCTTTTCCCTTTTGCTTAACGCTGCGGTAACGCAGTATTTTGGCCGCACTTTGCAGCAGGTTATAGCCTACAAATTCAACAGGGGCCAGTTCTTCGTTTACAATTATCCAATCACCGGCATCGGTAGCGGTGGCGGCGCGGCTGCGGTCTTTTTGCTTTTGCATTTCAGCCGTAAAGCCTTCTTCGTCTATTGTAAAAGCTTTTTCTGAAGCTATTAATCTTGTGAGGTCCAGCGGAAAACCATAGGTGTCGTACAGTTCAAAAGCATCTTTGCCCAAAACGGTTTTATCGGCGGAAGCAAAAATGTCTTCAATTCTTTTTAAGCCCTTTTCCAGCGTGCGCAAAAAGGCTTCTTCTTCCTCACGAATTACTTTTGAGACAAAGCCCTCCTGCTGTTGCAATTCAGGGAAAACATCGGCAAACTGTTCGGCAATCACCGGCACCAATTGAAATAAAAGCGGCTGCTGGTAATCTAAATAAGAATAGTAATAACGCACAGCACGGCGCAAAATGCGGCGGATAACATAGCCCGCACCGGTGTTGGAGGGCAGCTGCCCATCGGCAATGGTAAAGGAAATGGCGCGGATATGATCCGCCAGTACGCGGAACGCAATATCGCTTTTGTCCGTGTCGGTGGCTTTGTAAGTTTGGCCGGTGATGCTTTCAATTTTTTGGATGGTACCGCTGAAAACGTCCGTATCGTAGTTACTCGTTTTGCCCTGCAGCACGCGCACCAGCCGCTCAAAGCCCATACCCGTATCCACATGCTTGGCGGGCAGAGGCTGCAGGCTGCCATCTTTCAGGCGGTTGAACTGTATAAATACGTTGTTCCATATTTCTATTACCTGCGGGTTGTCAGCATTTACCAAAGTAGCACCATCTACAGCACTTCTTTCGGCATCCGGGCGCATATCCACATGTATTTCGGTGCAGGGGCCGCAGGGGCCGGTATCGCCCATTTCCCAAAAATTGTCTTTTTTGTTGCCTAGCAAAATGCGGTCTTCGGCAATCCACTTTTTCCACTCCCCATAAGCTTCATCATCTTTGGGCAAACCTTCGCCGGCATCGCCTTCAAAAATGGTTACATAAATACGGTCAACAGGAATGTTCAGCACTTTGGTTAGCAGTTCCCAACTCCACTCAATGGCCTCGGCCTTAAAATAATCGCCAAAGCTCCAGTTGCCCAGCATTTCAAACATGGTGTGGTGATAGGTGTCTACGCCCACTTCTTCCAGGTCGTTGTGCTTGCCGCTTACGCGCAGGCATTTTTGCGTATCGGCAATGCGCGGCGCAGGGGCAGGCTTGTTGCCCAAAAAATAGTCTTTAAACTGGTTCATGCCGGCGTTGGTAAACATCAGCGTAGGGTCGTTCTTTACCACAATAGGGGCCGAGGGTACGATCAGGTGCTGCTTGGAGCGGAAAAATTGCAGAAACTGGCTGCGTATTTCTTTGGAGGTCATCATGAGTGCTTTCTTTTATAAACCGTTAAGGTTGCCCGTTACAATAGCCGGATGGCAATAATTAGGTTGATTTTTGGTTTTTATGCCATTATATTTGCCAACCTCGCTATTT
>CBDTUH010000088.1:0-11109 GCA_965363375.1 uncultured bacterium | reverse complement strand
CCCTGCCGTATCTGGCGGCGCAGGTTGTGGTGGTTGCCATCAAAGTACACCAGCATTTTATTGTTTACCAGCCGCGTAATGCCGCCGCTGCCCTGCCAGTCGATTCCAAGACCAACATTGCTTTGCTGCATTTCGTCGAAGTTGTTGTACACCACCAGGTTGATGCGGCGCTGAACGCCAAACTCCACAAACTCCTCCAGCCCGGGCAGCTCGGCCTCGGCCACCTGCGCCACGTACTTGCCCAGCTCCAGCCCATCCTGGCTGAAGTAGGTATTGAAGTTGTCGGTCTGGTAATACTTCCAATCAAACTTTTGGTATTGAACCCGGTTCTTTCCAAATTCAACATTGTTAACCTGTGCCTGCGCTGTGGCCAATAAAAGAGAGGCCAGCAAAAACGAGGCAAGCTTACTTTTATTTTTATTCATAAATAATTTGATACTGTTTGAGATAAGTCTGGGAACGATTAAGGGCATAAATTGCAATCTAAAATACAAAAAAGGCGGCATGTTACATATTAAAGCATTTACGTTCAATCCGGTGCAGGAGAACACCTACCTTATTTACAACGACAGGGGTGACTGTTGTATTATAGACCCCGGCTGTTATTTTTCATCTGAAGAAACAGCGCTGAAAGATTTTGTGAAAGAGAACGGCCTGAAACCGGTGCTTCTGCTGAACACGCACTGCCACCTCGACCATATTTTTGGCAATCGTTTTGTACAGCGCGAGTGGAATTTAACACTGCATTTACACCGCGATGAAAAGCAACTGCTGGACCTGGGCCCCACGCAGGGGCAAATGTGGAACCTGCCTTTTGACGACTATGACGGCGAACTAAAATATATTGGCGAAGGCGACGTAATAAAGCTGGGTGATGAAAAGCTGCAGATATTGCTGACGCCTGGCCACTCACCCGGACACCTTTGTTTTTACAATGCGGAATATAAGTTTGTAATAGGCGGCGATGTATTATTCAACGGCAGCATTGGTCGCACCGACCTGCCCGGCGGCGATTTTAGCACGCTGGAGCGCAGCATTCAAACCAAGCTGTACTCGCTGCCTGCTGATGTAGTTGTTTATCCCGGCCACGGCGATAGTACTACTATTGGGGAAGAAATGAAAACCAATCCGTTTGTGAAAGCGCGATGAAATGTTGAGAATTGAAAACGTCTAATTTTCCTTTTAAAGTTGCACGTATGTAAACGTCTCTTTTTTCTTTTGGTTTTTTAAAATTGGTGTTGGGGAATTAAACGTATTGTTTGGCATTAAGTACTGACTTCGCCGGTATTTTAATAAGGGGGAAGTGGTTGTTGTATTAGGTTAGAATGCGGTTGATCTCGCTTTTTAAAGTCTTCAGGTTTGTTGATACAATGCTTCAAATTACTTCATCTGAAACCGTGTCATAACCATGGATGATCCGGTTCCTTGTGTCTACAATCTTTCTTGAATCGGTAAATTCCACTTCAAGGCTATTTTTAAGCATCCGGTTCATGGCTTCACCAATGATCTCCAGGTTGCGTTCAATCGCACGTTTCGTCTTCAAGTCGTTTTGATAAGCTGCGAAGTCGGGAACATCCAAAAGAAATATCTCAATTTCTTGAACGGCTATTGAAATATCATAGGCCCATGTCTTTATTTCAGGCTGCATAAAGAAGTTGCTGATGGGCAGAAATGCTTTGTTTGAAAAAGGGGTTGCATATTGCCTGTTCTTCCACAACGACTACCGGGCGTTGAAGCAGTTTTTGGAGGCTGAACTTGAATTCATAATAGTTGTCTGCGTAGCCGGACAAGTCAACATCTTCAAAGCGCACTAAAAAATCTATGTCGCTTTGCTCAGAAAAATGATCTGACAGGATGGACCCAAATACAGAAAGCCGCTTCACTTTGTGTTTGCGGCACAAAGCTTCGATAGGTTCTTTATATTGTTCCAAAAGATTCATTTTTCTAGTTTGATAGTCAAATTTAAGCCTTTCTCGTTAACGGTTTTTTGTTGTCCATAAGAGCAGTTTGTACCACTAAGCCTAATTACAGCAAATTATTTCACTGTACAGCCACCTCAAACTCACCGGGGCAAGAATCTGCCAAAACCATACCGCGACCAGTGGAATCTGTGATTATCTTTGCCGCTATGATGGATCAGTTGCTGCAGCAGATTGCAACCTATAAAAAAGAAATGGAAAGCTTTGCCGCTACCGATGCGCAGGGCGTGGAAGCGTTTCGCATACAATACCTGGGCACCAGGGGCATTGTAAAAAGCATTATGGGCGAAATGAAGAACGTGCCGCCCGAAAGCCGCAAAGAGGCCGGACAGTTGCTGAACGAATTCAAACAATTTGCGGAAGCCCGGTACGAAAGCCTGAAAGGCGCCTCTGACAATGGCCAGCAGTCATCGGTGAGTGAAATAGACCTTACCCTGCCCGGCGATAGCATTGCTACAGGCTCGCGACACCCCATTAACCTGGTGCGCAAACGCATTATCGATATTTTTCACCGCCTGGGTTTTGCCGTGGCTGATGGACCTGAAATTGAGGACGATTGGCACAACTTTACCGCGCTGAACCTGCCCGAGAACCACCCGGCGCGCGACATGCAGGATACGTTTTACATTAATCAAAATCCCGACTGGCTGCTGCGTACGCACACCAGCAACGTGCAGGTGCGCGAAATGGAAAAAGGACAGCTTCCCATCCGCATCATCTGCCCCGGCCGCGTGTACCGCAACGAAACCATCTCGGCACGCGCGCACTGTTTTTTTCACCAGGTAGAAGGGTTATATATAGATGAACACGTAAGCTTTGCCGACCTGAAGCAGACGCTGTATTTTTTTGTGCAGGAGCTGTTTGGCAAAGATGTAAAAATCCGTTTCCGTCCATCTTATTTTCCGTTTACCGAGCCCAGCGCCGAAATGGACATCAGTTGTTTAATCTGTGGCGGCGAAGGCTGCCGCGTATGTAAGCAAACCGGCTGGGTAGAAATACTGGGCTGCGGCATGGTGCATCCTAAGGTGTTGGAGGCTTGCGGAATTGACAGCAACAAATACACCGGCTATGCCTTTGGTATGGGCATTGAGCGCATAACCATGCTGCTGTATGGTATTAACGATTTAAGGCTGTTCAGCGAAAATGATGTCAGGTTTTTACGGCAGTTTACAAGCGCCACTTAAAATAGAAGATATAAATAATAAAAGCCGCAGGCATGTTGCCGGCGGCTTTTTATTTAAAAGGAAAAGAAGACGTTTTTACGGATTGGAACCTTTGGTTTGAACCTGCCAGCCATCCAGCTTGCAGTCATACGCATAACCCAAATCCCACATTATTTTGTTCCATTCGTTGATAGGTTCTATCTCCATTTGAATGGGGGAGGTTTCACCTGTTAATTGAAAAACATCTTCATAAGTTCCGATTTTGAAAGAGGAATAAGCCGGGAAGCCTTCCATCATGGAAAGCCCCAATGCTTTTAGCTTTTCTTCGCTATCGCTTATAAAGAAAAACTCGATCGGAAGGCTGACATCAGCAGGTACATGTAAACGAATCCTTTCCAGCACATCTTCGTTTGTTTGGAGGTCAATTCTTGTAGCGTAAATTTCTTTTGTAAAAAAAGTATTTTCTTTTTCCATCATGCTTTCAAACATTAAAAAATAAAAGGAAAAAGAGACGTTTTTTAATCTGACCAACGCCCAACGCTGTTGTCATCTATCAACTAAATCAACCAATCTCAGACTCTATCGGCGGCTTCGGAAAATCGTCCTGCGAGCCTGGGTTTTCCAGCTTCAGCTGCGGCGCCTTGCGCGGTGGTTTTTCGTGGTGCTGTTTTTCGCGGATGCATCGCCACAGCCAATAGCCGGCGGCTGCGCCAACCACCAATCCACCCACCAGGTACCAAACCGTGTTGTCTTCTTTTTTCTTCCAGTATTTTTTCATGACGCTCATAAAGTTTAGTGCAATTACAATGCAGCAATAGGGCCAAATGCTGCGGAAGACCTTAAATTTACCCAATAATTTTGGCTATGGAAATAAAAACGGTAGGCGTTTGTGGCGCGGGCACCATGGGCAGCGGCATTGCGCAGGTAGCAGCAGCGGCCGGCTTTGCCACCATTTTGTACGAACTGAACGAAGCGCAATTACAGGCCGCACAGCAAAAGCTGCAGCAAAGTCTGCAAACCGTGGTAGAAAAAGGAAAGATGACGGCAGAAAAAAAAGCTTCCATTCTGCAAAACATCAAGTTTACCTCCGACATCAGCCAGTGCCGTGCCGACCTTATTATTGAAGCCATTGTAGAAAAACCCGAAATAAAAACAGCACTGTTTAATCAGCTGGCCGGCATCAATGGCAGCCACACCATTTTCGCGTCCAATACGTCATCGCTTTCT
This sequence comes from uncultured bacterium, assembly GCA_965363375.1. Classification (GTDB taxonomy): domain Bacteria; phylum Bacteroidota; class Bacteroidia; order Chitinophagales; family Chitinophagaceae; genus Flavisolibacter. The sequence continues at coordinate 6,740 of CBDTUH010000088.1, read as the reverse complement.
ATAACCGAATTGGGAAAAACATTACCGCAACCGCAAAACTTTGCAGGGCTGCATTTTTTCAATCCTGCCCCGCTGATGAAATTGGTGGAAGTGGTAAAAGGCGAACAAACCTCAGAAGAAGTAGTGCAAACCCTAATGGCCTTTACAAAAGCCGTGGGCAAAACCGGCGTGCTGTGCAAAGACGCGCCGGGCTTTATTGTAAACCGCGTAGCAAGGCCCTTTTATATAGAAAGCCTGCGCCTGGCCGAAGAAGGCATTGCCGATTATGCCACCATCGATGCCCTGCTACAAAGCCGAGGATTCAAAATGGGCCCTTTCAAGCTGATGGACTTGATAGGTAACGATGTGAATTACGCCGTAAGCTGCTCGGTGCACGAGCAACTGGGCAAGCCCAAGCGCCTGAAGCCCTCTTACCTGCAAAAAGAAAAAGTAGAAAAAAACCAGCTGGGCAAAAAAACAGGCCGCGGCTATTACGAATATTGAAGTACAATAAAGCTGTGCAAACTCATTAAACAAGCCAAACCCAATCCTGTTTTAATTCAAAACTTAAAGTACTTTCGGCATTCTATAAATTTTTAAGTCACACAACATTCATCAGGCAACAGTTCATGGTTTTAGTTACGGGTGGTACCGGTTTTTTAGGCGCATACATCATTAAGTCCTTGGTAGAAAAAGGGCTGCCGGTGCGTGCCATCCGTCGTACAACCAAAACTCCGTTTTTTATACCTGATTGCATTTGGCAAAAAGTGGAATGGGTGGAGGGCGATGTGCTGGACGTAGTGAGCCTGCAGGATGCCATGGAAGGCGTGCAGGGCGTTATTCATTCTGCCGCCGTGGTTTCTTTTCACAGCACCGACCGCCAGCTGCTCAACCAGGTAAATATAGATGGCACCGCCAACGTAGTAAATGCAGCGATTGATGCAGGCGTTCAGCGCTTTATACACGTAAGCTCCGTAGCGGCACTGGGCCGCAGCACCAAAAGCGAAACGGTAAACGAAGAACGAAGCTGGCAGCAGGGCAAAAGCCATACACATTATGCGCAAAGCAAGCACGGCGCCGAGCTGGAGATGTGGCGCGGCTTTGCCGAAGGGCTGCGGGGTGCCATCATCAACCCCAGCACCATACTGGGTTTTGGCAACTGGCACGAAAGCAGCAGCGCCCTTTTTAAAAACGTGTACCGCGGCTTTCCTTGGTATTCGGAAGGCGTCAATGGTTTTGTAGGTGTGGAAGATGCGGCCGAAGCAGCCGTACAGCTGCTGCAGTCCGACATTCATGGCAAGCGCTTTATTGTAAATGCCGAAAACTGGCGCTTTCAAGACCTGTTCAATACCATTGCCGACAGCTTTGGTGTAAAACGCCCGTACAGGAAAGCCACTCCTTTCTTAGGCGAGCTGGCCTGGCGCGCTGAGGCGCTGAAAGCTTTGCTGAAAGGTGAAAAGCCGCTGCTTACCAAACAATCGGCGCGTGTGGCGCACAGCCGTACGCAGTTTGATAATGCCGCCCTGCTGAAAGCGCTTCCCCAATTTCATTACACACCACTTCAACAAGTAATTGATGCCGCCTGCCGGCAATACCTGCAAGCTGTAAAAGAAGGCAAACTCACGGTTTAATTCAGCCGCTATCTTCTTGCTTTCTCTGCTTTATAATTTTTTATTAAAAAGGACAAGTGGCGCCCGCATCAGGCTACTGTTTCAAAACAAAGCTGTTTATTTATCCAACCAAAACTGATTGTAACAATGAAAGCAACCCTTTATGTACTGCTGGCAGCGCTATTGCTATCTTCCTGCTCCAGCATGCTGCCGGTCAACAGCTATTTCGAAAAAGCGGGCACTTTGCAAAAAGGCGTCACCGAGGTTTCGGGCCACGTTACCGGCTATTCCGTTTCTCATTTTGACCGCACCGACAAGGCCGCCAGCCAATATGGCCTGCGCATTGGCCACGGCATTACCGACAGGTTTGACATGAAGTTTCGCTACGAACAGCAAACCTATACCACCCACTTTGACTACCGCTTGAAAAAAGTGCAGTACTTCAGTTTTGTGCCCAAATATGCCGTGGAGCCGGGCAAGCTGGCCCTGGCCATACCCTTTAGCGTTTACTACGGACAATACGAAGTGGAAGGCAATGTGTACAAAAAAAATTACACCTCTGTTACGCCCTGGATTATTTACACGGCCACAGCCCGCAGCAAACGGGCCGACCTATCGCTGGGCATGAAGTACGATCTTGTTTTTGGTGAAGAAGGAAACGCTTTTTGGGGTGGTTTTGTAGGGGCTGGATTCAGCAGCAACCTCGATAAATGGGCCATCAGGCCCGAGGTAGGCGTATCGCTGGCCACCCGCAAAGAAACGTATTGGAACTACGGCATTGGTCTGCAGCTGATGCTGGCTAAAAAGAAAAAGTAAACGGTAAAAGGAAAAAGAGACGTTTTTTAGAAACGTGAAGCGTGAGAGGTAATGTGAGACAATTGTCGGGATGTTTCTGGCTGTTCACCATGAACCTTCAACGATGAACTTTAAAAGGAAAAACAGACGTTTTTGCACCTGCGCTTTCCAACAAAATTTATCCTCATCGGGCGGCACTTTGGGCAGGCGGTCTATATTTGCAGCCTATGTCGGACTACCTCAATATTTCGGATTTTTTAGTGCCTGTTGACCGCGATGTGCTGTCGCAGGACGCGGGCTTCAAGGAAGGGCAGATTGGTAAAATGATTGACGTGCACGAAGAGGGTTTTCCTGATGTGGAAGCGGCCCACCTGGTGCTGGTAGGCTGCGGCGAGCAACGCGGCAGCGGCTTGATTACCGAAAGCAACGCAGCCGACGAAATCCGCGCGGCTTTTTACAACCTGTACCACTGGCATGCCGATTTAAAACTGGCCGACGTAGGCAACATCCGCATGGGCAAAAGCCTGGCCGATACCTATGCAGCACTGAAAATGGTGATCAGCGAACTGACGGAAGCCGGAAAAACGGTGGTAATTTTAGGCGGCAGCCACGACCTGACGCTGGCGCAATACAATGCTTTTGCCGATAGCAAAAACAGCATAGAAGCCGTAGGTGTGGATTCTATCATTGACATCAACATCGACTCCCCGCTGCGCAGCCACAACTTTGTAATGGAAATGCTCACCGGCGAACCCAACTACCTCAAACACTACAGCCATATTGGCTTTCAAAGCTACTTTGTGCACCCGCGCATGCTGGAAACCATGGACAAGCTGCGCTTCGATTGCTTTCGCGTGGGCCATGTAAAAGAACGCATAGAAGAAATGGAACCCGTTATCCGCAACAGCCATCTTTTTTCTTTTGATGTGGCTGCCATTGCGCACGCTTTTGCACCGGCCAACACTGTAACGCCCAACGGCCTCAGTGGCGAAGAAGCCTGTGTGCTGATGCAATACGCCGGCATGAGCCCGCAAATGAAAAGCATTGGCATTTATGGCTACCAGCCCGAGAATGATAAAGAACATTTAACCGCATTGCAAATAGCGCAAATGCTGTGGTACCTGATGGATGGCATTACGCGCGGCGCGGGCGAAGCGGCATTACAGGACCGTGAAAATTTTTACGAATTCACCACTGTATTTGCCGAAGTGGAAACGGTGTTTCTGCAAAGTAAAAAAACCGGCCGCTGGTGGATGCAGTTGCCCGGTAAAGAATGGATCGCCTGCTCGCAGCGCGACTATATGCTGGCCAGCACCAACGAAATTCCCGAGCGCTGGCTGCGCGCGCAGGAAAGACCGTGATGCGTTTTCAGTTTTTAGTTGGTCGTTGGTCGTTGGTCGTTCATGCGATCGCGGTTCACAAGTTAAAAGGAAAAAGAGACGTTTTTCTACTGAGAAATGAACATAGGAAAACGTCTCTTTTTTCTTTTAAGAAATGCTATGTAATAAAGTAGCAATACAGCCTGCCATGCTAAACTTTGCAGCATCTTCAGCATTCAGTTGTTTGCCTTCGGCAGATTTCTCGCTCCGCTCGAAATGACAAGCGCAGTCGTTTTCAAAACGTCTCATTTTCCTTTTGGCAAAAATGAAACGTCTGTTTTTTCTTTTGAGGAAAGATTGGAATGCAATTGTTTATTGATAAATATTTATTGATTAAATGATTGATGCAAAAACAAATGCCATTCCGCTTGTCATTTCGAGCGTAGTGAGAAATCTGCCGAAGGCGAAATAAGAATAAACGTCTCTTTTTCCTTTTAACTCGTTTACTCAAAAACTAAAAACTAAAGACTATCAACTATATTTAACCAACCATCTTTCCCGTTTATGAAACCAACATTCTGGCTGCTTTTTTCAGCGTTTATTTTTATTGGTTGCTCGCCGTACCGGCAAATTGGCAAAACCGCACAGCAAACTGTTATTCAGAATAAAGCATTGCAAACGGCGCATGTGGGCATTTCTATTTACGAGCCCGCCACTGGCAAATACTGGTACAACCATCAGGGCGATAAATATTTTGTGCCGGCCAGCAACACCAAAATTCCGACTGCCTATGTAGGCATGAAATACCTGGGCGACAGCCTGCCGGGATTGCTATTTCACGATACAGATACCGCACTGTACATTCAGCCAACCGCCGACCCCACGCTGCTGCACCGAGATTACAAAACACATCCCGTTTTTGATTTTTTAAAAGGAACACAAAAACCTGTTTACTACTTTTTGCCGGCCTGGCAAACAAGGGAATACGGTGCCGGCTGGTCGTGGAGCGATTATAACGAAAGCTATATGCCCGAGCGCAGTGAGCTGCCTATTTACGGCAACGTGCTAGAGCTGAAATTGGAACAGAATGGAAGCCGGCTGGAACTAAAACCCGACATCCATTTTTTTCGCTATTCCATCAACGAATTGGCCGACCCGCTGACACAAAACATACGCGTGGTGCGCCGGCAGGCTAAAAATACGTTTGATGTAAACTACGGCCGTCAGCCTTATACCACATCACAGTTTCCTTTCATGACTTTTGAAAACCCAAGACTGCTGGAAGACACGTTGAAAATGGAATGGCGCGAGCGTGTGCGCCTACCGCAGCCGCTGCCTTTTAAAACAGTTTATTCGCAACCTACCGACTCTATGCTGAAGCCGCTGATGCACCGCAGCGATAATTTTTTTGCCGAGCAAACCTTGCTGATGGTAAGCAATAAACTGCTGGGCGTGATGAACGAGGGGCGGATTATTGATACCGTTTTAAAAGGAGATTTTAAAGATTTGCCGCAGATGCCGCGCTGGGCTGATGGCTCGGGACTTAGTCGCTACAATTTGTTTACACCACAAAGCTTTGTAGCCATTCTGCATAAGATGAAAGCTGAGTTTGGGATGGAACGGCTGAAAGAAATTTTTCCTGCGGGTAATGATGGTACGCTGCGTAATTATTACGTAAGCAACGATGCTTATATCTGGGCCAAAACCGGAACGTTATCCGGTGTGGTTGCATTGAGCGGCTATTTAATTACCAAAAAAGAAAAGCTGCTGTTATTTAGTGTGCTTGTCAACAACCATCGCGCGAATGCAACAGATGTGCGCAGAGCCGTTGAGCAGTTTTTACTAAGTGTGCGGGAAAAGTATTAGCCTCCTGTCCCTAAAGGAGGCACTTAGGTTAAAACGTCTGGCCTCCCTTTAAAGCTTTTACAACAAAAGGAATTAGAGACGTTTTCAGTAAATCCATTCTATTAATAATTTGTAAAAGGAAAATAAGACGTTTACAACAAGGGAAGTTCTATTAGCTACGGATTTGGGTTTGGTTTTAGTTGAAGTTTCATCATGATCTCGGTCTGCTCATCAACGCCTAATTTGAACAGGTGTTTATCGAATTCTATAAAATCATTTTTCTTATAAAATTGAATAGCGCGTTGGTTCTCTTCCCACACACCTAACCAAACATAGTTGGCCTCTTTTTCTTTTGCTACTTCTATGGCTTTGTCATATAGCAACTGACCTACTTTCTTTCCCAGGAATTCTTTTGCAACATAAATTCTTTCTATTTCAACCGCATTGTCCTCTTTTAATTCGGTTTGCGAAGGCCCAAAATTGAGTTTCAAATAACCAATTGCTTTGCCTTCTGCTTCTGCAAAATAAAATGCTGAATCAGGATTGGTCAATTCCGCTGTCAGTCTTTCTTTTGAAAGGGCTTCATCCAGATAGGCCGTCATATTCTCTTCAGTATTGCTGCCTGAAAAGGTTTCCCAAAAAGTTTGCCTGCTAATTGTTTGCAATATGTCAATATCTGCTGCTGTTATTCTTCTTATTGAAAGCTTTTCCATCAATGCCTGGTTTTATCCAATTAAAACAATAACTACAAAAAGGGTCTTACCTGCCAAACATCTTATCCAGACTTTCTTTACCAAACTCCACATACGTAGGCCTTCCCGAAGGCGTGGTATTGTTTTGCGTGCAGAGGAACAGGTCGCTCACCAGTGCAGTCATTTCCCTTTCGGTTAAGGGTGTGCCTGCCTTGATAGCCTGCTGCACGGCTACGGCGCGCACCAGAATTTCGCGCTTGCTAAACTGCAGGTGGGCGCTAAAGTGTTTGTACTGCTCCAGCAAATTTTCGAGCACCGCCTTTTCAAAGCCGGCGGTTACATCGGCGGGCGTGCCTTGTATCACAAAACTGTTAGCGCCAAACGGCTCTACCAGGTAGCCAATCTGCTGCAGGTCGGGGAGCAGTTCGGTGAGTAGTGCGGCATCCTGCGGCGCTACTTCTATAGTGGCCGGAAAAAGACTACGCTGCGTGGCTACGGGT